>JALWZI010000036.1 GCA_027002755.1 Campylobacteraceae bacterium
GGCCGTCCTCGGTCCGGAAGTCCAGCAGGTGCAGGATCGGCGTATCCTCGTGATAGATGGGCCACTGCATCCCCCGCTTGCGGTGGCGTTTCAGCCGATAGTAGGCGGCCCCGCTGAAGCGCTCGGGGGCAACACGGCGCACCTCGTTCCAGACCGCTTCACTGTCGGCGAAATCGAAATTCTCCCCGTCGCCCAGTTTGCGGGCCATCAGGGTAAGTACCTCCCAGTCGTCGGGCAGATCACTCTCCACCAGAGGTTGGGAGAGGTGGAGCCGACGCATGGCGTTGATATAGACCCCGGTCTTTTCGTAGGCCGACCTGACCCCCACGACGATATCAGCTCTTTGGGCGATCTCGGTCATGAAGAGCTCCTGGACCATCAGAAACTCCAGGTTGTTCAGTGCCCGGTCGATCTTGTTGAGATTGGGGTGGATGTGGGCGATATCCTCCCCCATATTGAGCAGTGCCTTGATCTCGCCCCGCTCCATGGCGTCGATGAGCTGCGGGGTCATCAGCCCCACCTCCCTGGGGGCTTTGTAATCGGGGGCGTAGTAGGGCAGGCACCCCATGTCGCAGGCCCCCTGGACGTTGTTCTGACCCCGCAGGGGCATGAGCCCGGCCCCGGTCTTGCCGATATTGCCCGTCAGAAGCGCCAGATGGGTCAGGGCCATGACGGCATAGGAGCCGTCCAGATGTTCGGTGATCCCCAGTCCCCAGAAGATCATAGAGCGCTTGACCGCATACTCCCGGGCGATGTTGGGGATCATCTTGGCCAGATACTCATACCCCTCCACCTGCTTGAAAAAGGCAGGGTCGGCATAGGGATCGGCGAGGATCTTTTGGCGGTACTCCTCGAAATTTTTGGTCCGGTTGGCCACAAACTCCTTGTCGTAGAGCTCCTCGTCCAGGATCACGTAGGCCATCATGTTGAGGATCAGCAGATTGGCTTCGAAGGGGATGATGCAGTCGTGTTTGGCCAGTTTGGCCAGTTTGGTCCGGCGCACATCGATCACCGCCAGGTTGTTCTGGGTGCGGGCGACGTCGACAATGCGGTTGGCGATGATGGGATGGGCTTCGATGGTGTTGGAGCCGATGACGATCATGAACTCCGCTTCGTAGATGTCGTTGTAGGGGTTGGTGGCCGCCCCCTCTCCGATGGTGGCCCGCATTCCCTTAAGACTGGGAGAGTGGCAGACCCGGGCGCAGTTGTCCACGTGGGGCGAACCCATGGTTTCCCGGCAGAATTTCTGAAAGGCGTAGGCACTCTCGCAGCTGGTCCTCGCTCCGCCGATGGCGCAGAAACTGTGGCTGCCGTGTCGTTCCCGGATCTCGGCCAGTTTCGCCGCCGCCAGATCCGTAGCGGTCTCCAGGTCCGTCACCATCCACTCCGCATCCAGCTCCTCCAGCCTCTCCCGATACCGGGCCGCCAGCCCGGGGTTGCGTTCCAGAAAGCTTTTGCGCACCCTCGGCCGACGGATCCGGTCCCTCGCCTCGACGAAATCGTAGCCATATTTGCCCTTGATGCAGAGCTTGCCCTGGCTGACCACACCGTCTTTCTGGGCATAGACCTTGACGATCCGGTTCTCTTCGACGACCCCGGTGATATCGCACCCTACCCCGCAATAGGTGCAGACACTCTCGATCTCTTTGCGTTCGACTTTTTGCTCCATGAACCATCCCGCAGATTAAAAGTTTGTAGCTAGTTTGTAACCAAGTTTCCCTTAGAGTTCTCCCTCAGCCTGGACCTTCGCCCCCAGCCTCGCTCGGGCCTGTGCGATGATCGCCTCGTCCTCCGCCAGATCCAGCCAGCGGAATTTCTGTCCGCTCTGGATCGTTCCGTCCACGATATCCCCGCTGTTGCGGTAGGCCAGGTCCAGACGGGCGATCTCGAAACCGCTTCGGGTCAGGCAGAATTTTGTAAGCCGCTCGTTGCCCGGCTGATGGGAGTAGAGAAAGCACCAACTCTCCAGGCCGTTGCGCCCTACCCGTCCCCGCAGTTGGTGAAGCGTCGCCAGTCCCAGCCGTTCAGCCCCCACGATCACCACGGTACTGAGCCGCGGCAAACTGATCCCCACTTCGATGACCGTGGTCGCCAGCAGAATCCTCCCCTTCTCCCGGAACTCCAGGAGGATCTCCTCTTTGTTCTTGTCCCGGCCGTGGGTCACATAGACCCCTTCGAAGCGCTTCTCCCAGAACCCCCGTGCCTCGTCGATAGACTGATAGGGGACCTCCTCGCTCTCCTCCACCAGCGGATAGACGATGAGCACCTGATGCTCCTCTTCCAGTTCCGACTCGATGTGCTTCAGGAGTTGGGGGAAGTCGCTGCGGCCGATGACACGGGAGTGGATCTTTTTTTCGAAGGGGGTCTGGGTGATGAGGCTGACGTCGATGAGCTCCGACTCCATCATCGCCTGGGTTCTCGGGATGGGAGTGGCGGAGAACTGCAGGTAGTGGGGGCGCCGCTCCCCCCGGCTCACCATCGCCTCCAGCATCGCCCGCTGCCGGGTTCCGAAGCGGTGCTGCTCATCCACCATCACCAGCGCCGCCTGGGGAAGATCCTCCAGGTAGAGCAGCGCATGGGTGCCGATGATAAAATCGGCCTCCCGGTAATCCCCTTCCATCCGCCCCTGCATGACCAGCGCCGTCTTCAGATCCCCGGGCAGATGCCTGCACGCCTCTTCGTAGAGCTGCTGGGCCAAGATCGAGGTGGGGGCCATAAGGATCGAGCGCTCTTTCCCTGCGATCACGGCGGCGGCCAGGATCACCATGGTCTTGCCGCTGCCCACATCTCCGATGACCATCCGGCGGGCGGCCCGCTCCTTCCGGGCCAGATCCTGACGGATCTCCCCGATGACCCGGCGCTGATCCTCCGTCAGGGAGAAGGGCAGACCTTCGACAAAAGGCTCCACCGGAGCCATCAGCGCCTTGAGAGCCGGAAACTCCCGGCGTTTGGAGCGGAGTTTTTTCAGATGATTATACGCTTCGATAAATTTGAGAAGCCTCAGCTCCTCCCCTTCCGGCGTGGCCGAGAGCTCGCCTGCGCCGGCATACTCATCGGGGAAATGCCGCTGCATCAGCAGCTGCACTTCCCGGCTCTCCAGCCCCTCGGCAAAGAGGTTGCGTTCGGTGACATAGGTGCCGATCAGCGCCCGAATTTCATTCTCTTTAAGGACGGTTTTGTAGCGGGGGAGGATCCGGCCGTACTCTTTGAGGGAGCGGGGCTGGGCGATCTGGGGCCAGTTGTTGTAGAGAGTCACTTTGCCGTGGATGATATGGCGGCTGCCCGGTTCGAAGAGGCGCTGATGGTAGGGGGTCGCTTTGAAAAACTGTCCGGTGATCTGCCGGCCGAGGGCCGGCAGCCGGAAACGCACCTGCATCCGTCCCCCCTGGATGCGCCGATCGGTCACCTCCGCCTCGAAGGTCTGGGTCTTTCCCGCTTCGATCCGGGGACTCAGACGGGTATCCTCATAGGAGGCAGGCAGGATCAGCGCCAGATCCAGGAGGGTGCGGATCTTGAGTTTGCGAAAGAGCGCCCTCGCCTCCGCCTCTTCCATCGGAACTCCTTCGTGTCGGGATCGCCGTTTCCGTTATCTTAGCAGGAAACGGCAACACCAAAGCAGAGAATGACACAACGTCATTTCAGAGAAAGAAAACGCACGGTTCTCCTCACCACTCAACGCTCTCCCTTTTTCGTCACGATCGACCAGCTGATCTTTCCGATCTCGGGATGCTCTTTGATGAAGGCGTTGAGATCCTCAAGCTTCATCTGCCGGATCATCTCCAGCTCTTTGGCGGACCAGCCCAGCCCCAGGCCGTCATAGTACTCCCGAAAGGCCCGGTTCATCCGCTGGGCCAGGGTTTCGGTGCGCAAGGGCTCGCTCCCAAGAAAGAACTTTTTGGCACTCTCCAGCTCTTCGGCGCTGACCCCTTTGGCCAGGAAATCCTCTATCACCTCTTTGACCACCTTTTTAGCCTCGTCACCGCTGGTGATCTTGGTCTGAAGATACCCGCTGAAGTAGCTGTGGGTTCTGTTGACCGCCAGACGGGCATAGGCGGAGTAGGCCAGTCCCCGTTTGACCCGAATCTCCTCCATGAGCCGGCTGCCGAAACCGCCGCTGCCCAGGATGAAAGCCGCCACTTTGCCGTAGACCCGTTTGGGATCGTCAGAGCGCATGGTATAGGGAGCACCGAAATAGATGTAGGCCTGATCGGTCTCTTCGTAGGCGACAGTTTGATGCTCTTTGTCGTTGGCGGAGAAATGGGGAATCGGCGCCACTTTGCCATGCGGGAGAGAGGCGACCGCTTTTTTGACGGCCGCCTCCACCTCGGCGGGAGTGAATTTTCCGCCGATGACGACGATGAGATTCTCCAGGTGGAGATGTTCTTTCAGATACCTTTCGACCGCATCGAGTTTCAGACCCTTGATACTCTCGGGGGTTCCCAGAGCCGGATGGGCCAGCGGGGTCCCTTCGAAGAGGATCGAACGAAGCCGGATCGCCGCGATGTAGTCGAAATCGCTCTCTTTCTGCTGCAACTGTCCCAGGGTCCGTGTCCGGACCTTCTCGAAAGCCTCAGGGGTGAGGTTGGGATCGGCCAGCAGCTCTTTCATCTTCTCCACCCCGAAGCCGAACTCGCTTTTGAGCGCCTCTAGCGAGAGGACGAAGGTCTCCCTGCCCGTGTCGGCATGCAGCTGCACCGCCCGATTCTCCAGGGCCTCGGCGAAGGCGATCGCCCCCTCTTTGCGGGTCCCCTCCCCCAGCATCGCCGCACTGAACCGGGCGATCCCCGGCACCGTATCAGCCAGAGAGCCGCTGTCGGTGAAGATCAGCTCCATGGAAGCCAGCGGCAGACGCTTCTCCTCTTCGAAAACGACAGGGATCTTGACCCCCTGCACCTCAACATGCATCAAAGTAGCGGCCATGGCAAATCCTTGGAAAAAGAGTATCGTAACTATAAATCTTTTGAATGTCGATCTTTGTCTTTTGAAAAAAAAGCGGAGCCACCGCACCGCTATCAATAACTCCTCACTCCTCATTCCTCATTCCTCATTTGTCAAAGATCTCAAGGATCTCGTAGGCAGTGTTCCGCTTGGCGGGGGTTTCACCGATATCCCGGATCAGACGGATCATCTCCTCCTGGTTCATCCGGTTGCTGGCCCCCGCGGCGGAGACCACGTTCTCCTCCATCATCGTGCTTCCCAGATCATTGGCGCCCCAGAGCAGGGCCATCTGGCCGATGTAGCTGCCCTGGGTGACCCAGGAGCTCTGGATGTTGGGGACATTGTCCAGGAAGAGCCGCGCCACCGCCAGCAGCCGCAGATAGCGGTTGGCCGACTGTTTGCGGATCGTGGGGATCTCTTCGACCAGTTCGGTATTTTTCCCCTGGAAGGACCACATAATAAAGGCCCGGAAACCTCCGGTCTCGTCCTGTAGGCGGCGGATATGGTCAAAATGCTCCACGATCTCCCGATCGGTCTCCACGGTACCGTACATCATCGTCGCCGTCGATTTGATCCCCAGTTTGTGGGCTTCGCGATGAACCTCCAGCCAGGTATCCTTGTCCAGCTTCTTGGGAGCGATGATGTCCCGCACCCGGTCCGAGAGGATCTCGGCTCCCGCACCGGGGATCGAGGCCAGCCCCTTGGCATGAAGCCGCCGCAGGACCTCCGCGATGGAGATGTTGGAGCGCCGGGCAATGTAGTCGATCTCGATGGCGCTGAAGCCGTGGATGGTGATCTGAGGGTACTTTCGGTGGATATGCTCCACCAGATCCTCGTACCACTCGATCTCCAGTTTGGGATGCACCCCGCCTTGGAAGAGGATCTGGGTCCCACCGATCTCCAGCAGCTCCTCGATCTTGCGGTCGATCTCGTCGAAGCTCAGGATATAGGCGTCTTCATTCTTCTCATGGCGGTAGAAGGCGCAGAATTTGCAATCGACCCAGCAGACGTTGGTGTAGTTGATGTTGCGATCCACGACAAAGGTGGTGATCCCTTTGGGATGGAGTTCCTTTTTGCGGGCATAGGCCATCTTGCCCAGCTCTTTGAGATCGGCGTGTTGGATCAGATCCACGGCTTCGTCGATGCTCATACGCATAGGATATCCCTTTGATAAGTGAGGAACCGAAGCTTGGAAACTAGTAACGAGTAACTAGTAACTAGTAACCGATTTTTAATTGAGAATTGAGAATTGAGAATTGAGGCTATGCTGTAAGCACCCCCACTGCCGACTGCCGACTGCCGACTGCCGACCAAATTCAAACGACAAAGAGGGGCGGAGCCCCGTTCAAACGACAAACGACGCAATCTCACTCCTCACCGGGCTTTGCCGGCTTGCCCACCGCATCCAGCACGCCGTTGATAAACTGAGGCGATTTTTCGTCGGCGAGTTCCTTGGCCAGTTCCACCGCTTCGTTGATGATGATGGGGCGTTCGGTCCCTTCGATCAGGATCTCGTAGGTTCCCAGACGCAGGATCGCCTTCTCCACTTTGCCCACCTGGGAGTAGTCCCAGCTCTCCAGGTGCTTGACGATCTCTTCGTCGATCTTCTCCAGGTTCTCCACCGTTCCCTGGAAAAGGCGGAGAGAGAACTCCCGCTGCTTGTTGCGGATCTTGTCGCTCTCCAGGATCTCTTCGCTGAACTTCTCGATCCCGTCGTTGCCCAGATCGTAGGCATAGAGCAATCCTACGACCGCCCGCCGTGCCTGATGCCGTGTCGCCATACACTCTCCCTCTTCACAATAAATAAAAGCGTCGCCAAGCGACGCATACCGCAACTCTTAATTATTAACTATCAACTATTCATTACATCATAGAGGTTCATCATCTCGATCAGTCCGGCCATCGCCTCGCCCCCTTTGTTGCCCGCTTTGGTTCCGGCCCGCTCGATCGCCTGTTCGATGCTGTCGACCGTCAGGACCCCGAAGGAGACCGGCTTGCCGTGCTTGAGCGTGACGTTGGCGATCCCTTTGGTCGCTTCGGCGGAGACATAGTCGAAGTGGGGTGTCGCCCCGCGTATCACCGCTCCGAGGCAGCAGACGGCATCGTATTTGCCGGAGGCCAGAGCCCGCTCCAAAGCGAAGGGGATCTCAAAAGCCCCGGGAACCAGGATCAGGTCCAGATCCTCTACCTCCCCGCCGAGTCTGGCATAGGTATCTTTGGCCCCTTCCACCAGCCGGTCGGTGATGAAGTGGTTGAAGCGGGCGGAGATAATGGCGACCTTTTTGCTCCGGTCGACCTGGAGCTTTCCTTCGATGATGTTCATGGATATCCTTTGTCTATTCTACGATGGCACGAATGGCATCGATCTGGGAGATCAGATGCTCAAGGTCCTGCAATTTTATCATATTGGGGCCGTCGCTCAGGGCGATGGAGGGATCGAAATGGGTCTCGAAGAAGAATCCGTCGGTCCCTGCTCCTGCCGCCGCTCTCGCCAGGGTGGGGACAAACCGGCTGTCTCCTCCGCTGGCGGCCTGACCGCTGGCGGGCATCTGCACCGCGTGGGTCGCATCGAAGATCACCGGGGCGAACTGTCGCATGATGGGGAAGCTTCGCATATCCACCACCAGGTTCCCGTAGCCGAACGTCGTCCCCCGCTCCGTCAGCCAGACCCCGTATTTTTCGGCGGCACTGTACTCGATCTCCCCCTCGTATCCCCGGGTTCTCAGCACTTTGGCCACCGAATGCTCCATCGCCTGGGGGGCCAGGAACTGCCCCTTTTTGATATTGACCTTGGCCGAGGTTTGGGCGGCGGCCACCAGCAGATCGGTCTGTCGGCAGAGAAAGGCCGGGATCTGCAGCACATCGGCCACCTCCGCCACGGGGGCGGCCTGATCGGGAAGGTGGATGTCGGTCAGGATGGCGTAGCCGAAGCGCTCCTTGACCTCCTGAAGAATCCGCAAGCCCTCCTCGAGTCCGGGACCGCGAAAGCTCTCCAGAGAGGTTCGGTTGGCTTTGTCGAAACTGGCTTTGAAATAAAAATCTTTGGTGCAGTCCTCATGATAGGGCATCAGCGCTTCGGCGATGCGAAAGATGTTGTCCCTGCTCTCAATGACACAGGGGCCGGCGATCAGGATCATACTCTTCTCCTTGGCTGGGTTGTCAACGCAATGATATCCAAAAGCCGGCGTGCATTGGCTCAACGGTGTTTCATATAGAGGACCCCCACCACGGGGACGGCGACAGTATAGGCGGATTCCAGCCTCCCCTCCGGACTGATCGCCGCCACGATCTTGCGGGTTTTGCCCTCCTTCTTCGGGATCAGAATATAGAGGATCCTGCTCCGGGGATCTGCCTGCAGTTTCTTCCGCTCCTTCTCGGCCTGCCCGGGGTCAGGGAGAAGGAAGCGGACACGACCGTGGCTCTTCTCCGCCCCTACCGCCAGATACTCGCCGCTTCGGATGGCATCGGGAA
>JALWZI010000037.1 GCA_027002755.1 Campylobacteraceae bacterium
GCAGCAACGGCTTCCCGGAGAATCGCACCCTGTCGAACCAGTGGGGGATCACCACCGAAAAGCGCAGTCCCTTCCGACGGCACCAGGCACCGACTCGTTTCAGCATCTTCAGGTATCGTTTCAGAGTCCTCTGCCGATCGGAGAAATACTCCGGCAGCAGATAGGGTTCCACATCCAGCTGGATCCCCCGGAGCTTTTTCAGAGGAAGACGTGAGAGTTTGCCGATCACCTTCGAGGCCCGGTAGATATCCCCCGGAGACCCGTCCAGTGCATAGATCTCCGGAGGAGACCTCATGGCCTTCAGCCGGTTGGCCGCCTCGGAAAATCTCGAACCCACCTGAAGATAGATCCGTCGGATCCCCGCCCGCTCCAACCTGTCGGGATTCACCCGCCCGGGATGCCATGCCCATACCGACAGAGACGGCTTTCTCTGCATCTTCGGGGGGAGCGGCCGTTTGCGGAAGACAACCCGGAGCCTGGAGAGTTTCGCTTCCGTCAGGATCACCACATACTTCAGCCGCTGCATATCCAGACCCCGGTAGAAGGGTTTCAGGGAGATCCGATGCCGGTTGCGGCCGATAATCCGATTGGACTCTTTCCCTGCCAGAACCTCGTCTGCCAGAGCCACACGGAATATCCGGGCATCCGTGTCGATCTGCAGTTCATCGTAAGGGAGCGCATCGAAAGGCTTCCCCTCCCGGGAGAGATCCAGCAGATAGAAACTCCCATGTTTTCCCCGGAAGCGGCGGGCCTCCGTGAAGAGGGCCTCAGGAAGGTTCCCCCGATAAAATCCCTTCTCCCCTGCCGGACGGATCGACTCCCTACCCCGGGTGATCACCCGCTCGATCCGTTGGCCTTCGTGTACCTCAAAAGGGATCCTAAGAGCCTCTCCCGCTCTCAATGGAGAGAAGAGAAGCAGCATCAGGAGGAAGGCAGCGCGAAGGTCCATCGGTTCATCCCCGGTTTCAGTCTCAGAACGATCCGGCCGTTGCGGATACGGTACCCCTCTCCGCTCTCTTCTTGCCAGTGCCAGCCGAAAGGCTCCAGGGCCACGGTGAAGGCCGCAGGGCTCCAGAGCGTGATATCCACCCCCTTCTCCGTCACCCGATAACGCCACACCACCCGGTCCCGAAGATCCCAGAACCGGCCGAAGCTCTCCATACTGGCAAGCCCGATCCCCTTCGGAAGCCCTTCCAGAAACTTTTTCAGGAAATAGAGATCGAGATTTTTCAGTTTCCACCAGGTCAGATCCGGATGGATCAGAAGCGTGAAGACTCCCCCGTTCTCCGCCACCTTGTCCAGCAATTCTCTTGCCTGATCCAGGCGAAAAATCAGCGGCGGGAACTTCTCATCCTCATAGACCAGCGGGATCTCCCAGATCCTGCTGGGATTCCGGAGCTGATAGTAGTCCTTCATATAGCGGTAGGGGAAATAGCTCAGGACATCCTCCGCACTGAAACAGGAGGAGTAGCGGTAGCCGAAACGCTCCAGAACCTCCGGAAGCTGGGGATGGTAGAGAAGTTCACCGCTCCGGAACGAGACCACCTTTTTGACCCCGGCACCCAGCAGGAGCTCTTTGGAGACCTTCACCTCGCCACAGAGGGTCGGATTGCCCTTGTCCCGGTGATAGCTCACCGAATAGGGACGATAGGCGGGATAGGATTCCCGACAGGTCCCCAGAGGCAGCTTGTTGAAGTTGGCGGTATGTTCCACGGTATGGGAGCCGATCTCAAACCCCATATCCTGGGCTTCGAGAATGGTTTTGAGATGTTGCGGGGTGAAAAAAGGGACATCTTTGTCGTCCTTGAGGTATTTGACCCAGATATTGTAGGTGGCGGGAGCTCCTTCGGATCGCTCCAGGTGATAGAAGCGCTTCATATTTGTGACGGATTCGACGAAATCCACATCGTGAGTGACGATCACGGTGGCCCGAAAGCTCCCGGGAGCGGTCGAGAGGGTAAATCCCCGACCGGTACGCTTGCGATAGATCCCTTTGAGAAAGAAGGGAACCAGATCGCTCAGAGGTTCGAAGTGGTTGATGTAGAGCCGGTTGGCCTGAAAGTCCCTGCCCACCAGATTGCGAAAACGCAGATCGTAGAGACTCATCCCCAGAGCGATCGCCTCTCCCTTTCCTGCGCGATGCTTCGTGACAGCCGGGGATCGGTCCTCGTAGAAAGCGATCGGCACGGCCTCTGCAGGGACCAGTGTGTTGGTCCAGAGTCCACCGGGTTTCGCCGCAAGACGATAACGCCGCTCTTCGGGTCGGTTCAGGTAGGGCCGGTAGTAGGGACTGTTCCCGAGAATGAGTTCGGTGTGCTCACGGTTCGGACGGTAGGCCTTGAGACCGAAGAGCTTCAGAAGCTCCGCCTGCTCCGAGGCGAAAAGTCCGCTGCCGACGACCACACCCCCCGCTTTCAGATAGGTGGAGAGGAAGCGCAAGGCGGCCGGATCGAAATGGACAGGATGGTCCGGGTCGATATCCAGGAGCAGGATCCGGGTACCGTTGGCGTCGGTGATCTGTCGGCATCGGTAGGCGGGAATCCCCATCGTCTGCAGGATCTCCCCCGTCTGAAAAGGTCGTCTGTTCGAGAAATAGGCCACAGTCGAGGGATCCGGGGCCAGTCGCCTGCTCTCTCTTTCGGGAAGATAGGAGACCGGTTCTGCCGCCCGGCTCCGAAGGTCATAGACAAAATCGGGCGCCACCACCAGATATTCACGGATGGAGGAGTAGAGGACCGCTCCTGCCAGGAGTAAAACCAGGGAGAAGAAAAGTATCGCAACGGCTTTTTTGATGCTCACCGATCCCCCTTTTGCAGAGTTCCTGATTCCTCCAATTATACTACGATGCTGCGCTGCGCCGCACCCATTTCCAGAAAAGCCGGTCGGGGTGGATCCGGGGATCGAGGGATTCACCGTGAAGAATGTGTCGTGCCAGATGACGGGCCATCAGCGGAGCAAAGACGAAGCCCCTGCCCCCCAGGCCGTTGAGGATGGAAAGCTTTTCGAGATGGATCAGCGGGGCTTTGGCTCCCCGGGTGATGGCGGGAGTCTCTGCCAGCATCCTCATCACGTCAATGACCGGTCCGACGATGGGAAAGTGATCCCGGCTTGTGGAGCGCATCCCGCAGAAGGTCTCGATGAGGCGAAAATCCAAAGTGTCGGTGATCCCGGCTGCTTTGGCCTCCAGCGTCGCCAGTGGGCGGCCGTCACAGACGCGGCAGGGGTGGGGAGATTTGACGTGGGTGGCCCCCAGCTTGATGCGGCCGTTGCGGGTGGAGGA
This sequence comes from Campylobacteraceae bacterium, assembly GCA_027002755.1. Lineage (GTDB taxonomy): Bacteria > Campylobacterota > Campylobacteria > Campylobacterales > Sulfurovaceae > Nitratifractor. The sequence continues at coordinate 3,281 of JALWZI010000037.1, forward strand.
GAGGGAAAAATCCTTGTGCAGACTGATGGGAAAACGTCGCGACGTGGCGTAGTCCCCCCGACTCCCCCAGAGCCCCCGGATCCCCATATAGCGCAGATCCAGCAGGTCGCTCTCGTACCCGGTGGCCAGAACGACATGCTCCGCCTCGATGAGCTCCCCGGCACCGATAACCCGCCAGAAATCTCCGGCGAACTCCAGACGCTCCACCTCCATCTGCCGGAACTTCAGTCTCTCCGCCGCCATCCGGCAGACCTCCTGGGCATCGGCATCGCCGGCCTCGGGGAAGTAAAAGCCTCCCGGTACATTTTTGAGCCCCGCCGCCTCGGCGCGGACCGCATTCCAGCGCTCATAGGGGCGGTAGTTGAAAGCTTCGTAGAGTTCGAAGCGCTTCTCATCCTCACTGTTTTTTGGGATCCTCAACACCCCGTCACCGTGAAAATGCTCCGGAAAATTCTCCCGGTAAAAGCGCTGGGCGAAGGCGAAGGCTTCGTTGGTCAGCTCCTGAAGGGGACCTCCCTTGCCGATCTTGGGGGAGATGAAGGCCCCCGCCGCGCCGCTGCCGCCGCTGGCAGGAACGGAGCTGCGATCCACCAGGAGAACATCCGCTCCCTCTTTTTGGAGAAAATAGGCCGCCATCACCCCCGCAATCCCGGCTCCGATGACACAGATCACTCTTTGTCGCCTCTCATATATCACCTTTATTCATTCACCAAAAGCGCCAGGTAGCATGGTACTTTTTGCTGACGTCAGTCCTTCGCGTTTTCTTTTTCTTTGCTTCGTTTCCTTTTTCTTTGTCGCGAAACAAAGAAAAAAGAAATGAAGAAACCACTCCATTGGAAGCGCGAATTCATTCGCGCCTATTGAGAAAAAGATCTGTTTGCCGGGAATAAATTCCCGGTTCCTGAAAAAAATTCTCCTGCAACGCAAAGCAATCAGATGTACTGATAGACATACTTCTCCAACGCCTCGTCGAGAAAAGCCTGCCAGATCTCATCGGGATGCCAGACCAGATGGAGCCTTGCCTTCGCCTCGGCGATCGGCATGCTGCGGTCGATGACGTTGTAGAGAAAGATCAGGGCACTGACCCGCTTGTTTTCGGCGCAATGGAGCCAGATCTTTCGGGGATAGAGGGCATTGAGCAGATCCCTCAGAAGTTCGTAATCCCCAAAGGCAGGGGCAGAGAAATCCACAGGAAGATGGAGGTAGCGCATTCCCGCCGCCGTGACCAGGATATCCTCGTCCCGAAGATAGCGGCTGTCCTCCGGACGCCCCAGAGAGATCACCGCTTCGAAACCCAGCGCCGCCATTTGCGCAAAATCCTCCGCCTCCGGCAGGGCCGAGCTCATGAGATGCTGATGAACCAGCTGCTGGGCCGGCGCCTGGATCCCGCTCATGGCTTCTCTCCTCTTTTCTTTCGGATCAAAGAATATACCGTGTCACATCCTCATTCTCGACCAGGGCCTCCAGTTTGCTCTCCACATGCGCCACGTCGATCACTACCGTCTCACCCGAACGTTCATCGGCATCGAAGCTCAGATCCTCCAGGATCCGCTCCATGACGGTGTGGAGACGCCTGGCGCCGATATCCTCGGTCTTTTCGTTGGCCAGGGCGGAGTAGCGGGCGATGGCACGCAGCGCCTCCTCTTCGAACTCCAGGGTGACCCCCTCCACCGCCATCAGGGCCTGATACTGCTTGATGAGGGAGTTTTTGGGCTCGGTGAGGATCCGGTAGAGGGCCTCTTCGTCCAGGCTCTGCAGCTCTACCCGCAGGGGAAAGCGCCCCTGCAGTTCCGGGATCAGATCGCTGGGCTTGCTCAGGTGAAAAGCCCCGGCGGCGATGAAGAGGATGTGGTCGGTATTGACCGGACCGATCTTGGTGCTCACCGTCGAGCCCTCCACGATCGGGAGCAGATCCCGCTGGACCCCCTCCTTGCTGGGGTCCTGCCGGCCGGTGACGTTGGAGGGCACGGCGATCTTGTCCACCTCGTCCAGGAAGACGATGCCCCCCTGTTCCACCTTTTCGATGGCCATCTCCTTAAGCTTCTCCTCATCCAGCAGCTCTTCGCTGGCCTCGGCAGCCAAGATCTTGCGGGCCTCTTTGATGCTCACTTCTTTCTTCTTGCCCTTTTTGCCCAGACCGCCCAGGACCTTGACGATGGACTCCTGGACGTTGGCCATCTCGGGAGGGATATTTCCGCCCCCAAGATCGAGGCCCGGAGGGGGCATTTCCACCTCGATCTTGAGATGGTCCAGCTCTCCCCGTTCCAGTTTGGCGCGCATCCGGGCGAAGGAGGCTTCGTACTCCTCACGTTTCTGTTCACTGGCCCCCGGGGGCAGGGGCGGCAGGAGCTTCTCGATGATCTTGTTCTCTACGTAGGCTTCGATCTTCTCTCTGTTGCGCTCGTTCTCCTCTTCCCGAACCAGCTGCATGGCCGTCAGGGTCAGGTCCCGGATGATCGACTCCACATCCCGGCCCACGAAGCCCACTTCGGTGAACTTGCTCGCCTCGACCTTGATGAACGGGAGCTTCATCATCCGCGCCAGGCGCCGGGAGATCTCGGTCTTGCCCACCCCGGTGCTTCCGATCATCAGGATGTTCTTGGGGGTCACCTCCCGCTGCATCTCGTCATCCAGGCGCATCCGGCGCCAACGGTTGCGCAGGGCGATGGCGATGGTCTTTTTGGCCTCCTCCTGGCCGATAACGTAGCGGTCCAGGTAGGCGACGATCTCTTTGGGTGTCAGGGGACGTTCCATCACGGTTTGAGCTCCAGAAGTTTGATGTTGGTGTTGGTGTAGATACAGAGTTCACCGGCGATCTGCAGGCTCTCTCTGACCAGCGTCGCGGCATCGAGATCGGTGTGGCGTGCCAGGGCCCGGGCGGCGGAGAGGGCGAAGTTGCCCCCGCTGCCGATAGCGGCGATACGTCCGTCTTCGGGCTCCACCACGTCCCCGGTCCCCGAGAGGATGAAGATATGCTCTTTGTCCAGGACAAGCATCATCGCCTCGAGCTGGCGCAGATGCTTGTCCTGGCGCCACTTTTTGGAGAACTCGATCACCGATTTGAGCAGGTCGCCCTTTTTTTCGTTGAGGATCCCCTCGAACATATCGAAGAGCGTGAAGGCGTCGGCGGTACTTCCGGCGAAGCCCCCCAGGATCCGGCCGTTGTGCAGGGTACGGATCTTGGTGGCGTTGCCCTTGAGGACGGTATTGCCGAAGGTCACCTGCCCGTCCCCGCCGATGACGGCATGGTTCTCCCCCCGGTAGGCCAGGATGGTGGTCGCGTCGAACATCCCCTACCCCTCGACGGCGACCACGTCGACTTTGGCATCGGCGTGGATTCCGTGCCCCAGCTTGATCTCGACGGTGTGGAGCCCCTCGGACTTGAGGGGTTTTTTCAGCTCGATCTTATGCTTGTCAATCTCAAAGCCAAGCTGCTCTTTGATCGCTTTGGCGATATCGTTGTTGGTCACCGACCCCCGGATCCCGATGGGAGCGGCGGGCTTTTCGATGCGGATCCGGGCCGCTTCGATCTTGGCCTTTTCGGCGGTGAGGCGCTCGATCTCGGCGGCCTCTTCGGCGGCGCGACGCTCCTGCTCGGCCTTCCACTCTTCGACCACTTTGGGGGTAGCGATTTTGGCGTAGCCTTTGGCCACCAGGAAATTCTGGCCGTAGCCGTCTTTGACCTCTTTGATCTCGCCGGCTTTGCCGACATTTTTCACATCTTTGATGAGCAGTACTTTCATGGGTTCTCCTTGATCCGGCTTCCTGTTTTCGGGCCGGGAACTATGGGGGATATTTTATCTAAATTGGATTTTCTGAGAAAGCCCGGTGTTACACGATAGCTCTGGCAGTCGCTAATGCCGTTGGCACCCCTTCGGGGCAAGCGCTCCTTTGTCGCCATCGAGTAACACCTTTTTTGAATGTTATTCCGAGGATTCACTTAGATCTCTTCCACTTCCAGCTCCCAAGGATATTCAGAGAAACGGCGCTCCAGCAGGCGCTCGATACTCTGACGGATCTGGGCCGACTGACGGGGGTCGTGGGCCAGCCAGGCCAAGGCGATCTCCGCCTCCTTGGGATAGCTGCCGCTAATATCCAGTACCGAGAGGTTGAAAGCTTTGAGACGATCTTTGAGTGAGTTGACCACCTGCCGCCGCCCTTTGAGAGAATGGGCCTCCGGCAGCTCGAGACGAAGGAACCCCTGGGCGAGAATCATCGGGATCTCCTTTGGGAAATATCAAGTCCAATGATAACACGAGAGCTGCGTCGTTTGTCGTTTGAACGGGGTAAAAGAGTCGCAAGCACGGCCCCATGGGCCTCACGTCGCAAGTCACAGGAAATGTGTTATATGTTAAAAAGTATCACACAACACATGGCAGAGCTAAAGTGACGTCAGTCCTTCGCGTTTTCTTTTTCTTTGCTTCGTTTCCTTTTTCTTTGTCGCGAAACAAAGAAAAAGAAATGAAGGGAGGTTTCGCAGCGGAGGCTTCAGCCTACAACGCAAAGTATGCATACATAACATGGATATGACTGATTGAGTAGTATAGACTAGGGAAGATGACATTATCACGAAGACCACGGGAAATAAGGAAAAAATCGTGTTCTGATGCAAAACAATTGGAAACGCGAATTCATTCGCGTCCAAGCATCGGCCTCTTTGCCGGGAATGAATTCCCGGTTCCACGGAATTGTAACGTTATAGGGTGCTCAGATTTCTCAGCGGGCGCTTCGACTGTGGCGTGACTGGTTGCCGCGTCCGCCGCTACGGTTGTGGCTGCGTCCACGGCTTGACCCGCCGCGGCCGCGGTTGTTGCGACCGTTCTGGATCGGTTCGGGACGGATACTCGGATCGACCTCGAAGCCCTCGGTGCTGATCTTGGGAATATCCGCTTTGATGAAACGTTCGATATTGCGCAGGAGCTGATGCTCGTCTACGCAGACCAGGGAGAGCGCCTCACCGTCACTGCCTGCACGACCGGTACGCCCGATGCGGTGGACGTAATCCTCGGCGACGTTGGGCAGCTCGAAGTTGACGACGTGGGGCAGCGCGGCGATATCGATGCCTCTGGC
>JALWZI010000038.1 GCA_027002755.1 Campylobacteraceae bacterium
CATCGTGGAGGGTCTCCAGGCTGATGGCGGCTTCGGAGGCGGCCAGCTCCTCGAACTGATAGAGGAACCAGGGATCGATCCGGCAGAGATCATGGACCTCTTCGACGCTCATGCCGCGGCGCAAGGCCTCGAAGACGTAGCGGATCCGGTCGGCGTTGGGGCGTCGGATCTCCCGCCGCAGGGTCTCTTCGTCGCAGTCGACGGGATCGAAACCGATCAGCCCCGTCTCCAGGGAGACCAGGGCCTTCTGGAAGGACTCTTTGAAGGTGCGGCCGATGCTCATCACCTCACCGACGGACTTCATGGCGGTGGTGAGGGTGCTGTCGGCCATGGGGAACTTCTCGAAGGTGAAGCGGGGGATCTTGGTGACGATGTAGTCGATGACCGGCTCGAAGCTGGCGGGGGTACCGGTGATGTCGTTGGTGATCTCATCAAGGGTGTAGCCCACAGCCAGGAGGGTGGCGACCTTGGCGATGGGGTAGCCGGTGGCCTTGGAGGCCAGCGCCGAGGAGCGGGAGACGCGGGGGTTCATCTCGATGACGATCATGCGGCCGGTCTCGGGATTGACGGAGAACTGGACGTTGGAGCCGCCGGTATCGACGCCGATCTCCCGCAAAATGGCGAAGCTGGCGTCGCGCATCCGCTGATACTCTTTGTCCGTCAGGGTCAGGGCGGGGGCGATGGTGATGGAATCGCCGGTATGGACGCCCATGGGGTCCAGGTTCTCGATGGAGCAGACGATGATGCAGTTGTCGGCCCGGTCCCGGATCACCTCCATTTCGTACTCTTTCCAGCCCAGCAGCGACTCCTCGATGAGGATCTCGCTGATGGGACTCGCTTCCAGGCCCCCTTTTGCGATCTTTTTGAACTCGTCCATGTTGTAGGCCACGCCCGAACCGCCTCCGGCCAGGGTATAGGAAGCGCGGATGATGAGAGGGAAACCGATCTCCCTGGCGGCGGCGATCGCTTCGTCCATATTGTAGGCATATTTGGAGATGGGCAGGTCCATACCGATCTTCTGCATCGCCTCTTTGAAGGCCTGGCGGTCTTCGCCCTTTTTGATCGCCGCGGGATCGGCACCGAGGAATTCGACCCCCTCGAGCATACCCCGCTCGTACATCTCCATCGCCACGTTCAGGGCGGTCTGGCCCCCCATGGTGGGGAGAATGGCATCGACCTTCTCCTTCTCGATGATCCGGGCGATCACCTCGGGCTCGATGGGTTCGATGTAGGTCCGGTCGGCGAACTCGGGGTCGGTCATGATCGTCGCCGGGTTGGAGTTGATAAGCACCACCCGATAGCCGAGCTCTTTGAGGGTCTTGGCCGCCTGGGTGCCGGAGTAGTCGAATTCACAGGCCTGGCCGATGACGATGGGGCCGGAGCCGATCAGGAGTATGGTCTGGATATCTTCGCGCTTGGGCATGGAGAGAACCTCTTGGATTTTAGTTGGATATTATACTTCAAAGTCCCATAGAGGCGGGTTAGGAGAGTGGCGGAAACCTCTCCACACGGGGAAGAGGGATCAGAACCGGGTGGTGTTGAGAATGTCGAAGGGGGAGGGGTGCTTTTTGCGCTCAGACGTCGGTAGCTTTTTCTGCGTCGGTTTCTGCGGCAACTCCTCTTTGGACGCCGGCGGTTTGGGACGGGACTGAGCCGGACGCTCCAAGACGCGTTTCTCCCGCCTGGGCTGCGGTTTGTTCTCCGCCTCTGTTTCGGGCTCCTTGGGAATCTCGAACTCCGAGGGATCGATCCGGAGCTCCTTGGTCTGGACCGCTTCGGGGACACTGGTGAGATTCCGATCCTCTTTCAGCGGCGGCTGTTGGCCGTAGGGGTAGGGTTGGCCGGGGAAGGAACGGTTCTGATCGTAGGTGGAAGCGAGATAGGGATGGGCGTCGGTGATCAGGAAGAAGAGACGGGGATGCATCGTATCCGCATAGGGACGGATATAAGCGGTCTTGTAGCTCCCCTCGATGGCGATGCGGGTGACCTCTCCCACCGGGACATAGGCGAAGAAGATGCCGTCCAGGCCACTGGTCTCGACCCGGTCACCCGGGTGGATCTCGGCCCATTTGGGGATGTAGCGGACCGCCATCTCTTTGCCGCCGGTCCCCATGGCGATCCCGGGGTAGCGTTTGGGGCCGGTGTAGACGCTGAAGCGGCAGCGGGGATTGGAGAGGAGATAGCCATAGAGGATCCCATGCTTCAGCTGGGCGGTTCCCGCGACCACCTCGTCCTGGATCAGGCCATAGACCCGATCCTCTTCCAGGCGGGTCTTGGCCGGTGTGCTCAGAAGGATCTCGTCGAATTTGTTGAGCTTGACATAGGAGACAGTGTCGACGAGGGTGATATCCTTGTAGGGGAGTTTCTGGAGGGTCGGCAGGGATTTGTAGAGGGTGGCGACCTGCCGGAGATAGTGGGTCTGGTCAAGGAGATATTTCCGCAGGACCCGGTTTTCTTTGG
>JALWZI010000039.1 GCA_027002755.1 Campylobacteraceae bacterium
CCGTACTCTTTGAGGGCATCGGGGGTGATCTTGAGGGCTTTGGTGGCCTGTTCTACTTTGGAGGGGTCGTTCCAGAGGATCGCGGAACACCCTTCGGGGGAGATGACGGCAAAGACCGAGTAGCGCATCATCGCCAGACGGTCGGCCACTCCGATGGCGAGGGCTCCTCCGGAGCCTCCCTCACCGATGACAACGGAGATCAGAGGCACCTTGACGCCGGAAAGTTCGAAAAGGTTTCGAGCAATCGCCTCGCTTTGACCCCGCTCCTCGGCACCGATGCCGGGATAAGCACCCGGAGTGTCGATGAGCATCAGGACCGGAATGTTGAACTTCTCCGCCAGTTTCACGGCACGCAGTGCCTTGCGATAGCCTTCGGGATGAGGCATCCCGAAATTGCGGCGCAGCTTGTGCTTGGTGCCACGCCCCTTCTGCTCGCCGATAAGCACAGTTTTCTGTCCACCGATCCAGCCCAGATAGCACAGGATCGCCGGATCGTCCCTATACATCCGGTCGCCGTGGATCTCCTGGGCGTCGGTCATGAGCCGCCGGACATAGTCCAGCGCATAGGGGCGGTCGGGATGGCGGGCCAGCTGGAGCTTCTGATAGTCGCTCAGGGATCCGAAGATCTTTTTGACCTCTTTTTCCAGGTCCTTGTGAAGGATCTCGACGGCATCCATGTCCCCCCGGGCCTTGGCCGACTCGATATCCTGCTGGATCGCCTCGATAGGCTTTTCAAAATCGAGATAGGTGGCCATCGCTACCGTCTCAGACTCTGCGGAAGATGACGACGCCGTTGGTGCCGCCGAAACCGAAGGAGTTGCTCATGACCACATCCAGCTGCGCTTCGCGTGCTTCGTTGGGGACGTAATCCAGGTCGCAGTTCTCATCGGGCGTAGTGTAGTTGATCGTCGGCGGGATGACCCCCCGCTCCATCGCCATCAGCGCGATCACCGCCTCGATGGAGCCGGCAGCTCCCAGGCAGTGGCCGATCTGACCCTTGGTGGAGCTGACCGGCGGGCAGTTCTCTTTGCCGCCGAAGAGCTCTTTGAGAGCGGCGGTCTCGTTCTTGTCGTTGATGGGGGTGGAGGTTCCGTGGGCGTTGACGTAATCCACCTTGGGATTGCCGGCCATCGCCATGGCCGCCTTCATAGCCCGCAGCGGACCGTCCATGGTGGGGGTGGTGATGTGGTTGGCATCGCCGCTCTCACCGAAGCCGATCAGTTCGCCGTAGATCTTGGCACCGCGGGCTTTCGCCGCTTCGTACTCCTCGAGGACCAGGGCACCGGCCCCCTCCCCCATGACGAAACCGTCCCGATCCGCATCGAAGGGACGGGAGGCGTGTTTGGGATCGTCGTTGCGGGTGGAAAGGGCTTTCATCGCCGCGAATCCGCCGACGCCGATCCCGGTAATAGCCGCTTCACCGCCGACGACCAGCATCCGGTCGGCGCCGCCCAGCAGGATCGTCTTGGCCGCTTCGCTGATGGCATGGGTTCCGGCGGCACAGGCGGTCACCGAGCCCAGGTTGGGGCCTTTGAGGGTGTGGGCGATGGAGACGAAACCTCCCAGCATATTGGCCAGGGCCGACGGGATGAAAAAGGGCGAGATCCGGCGGGGCCCCCGCTCATGCAGAACGATGGAGTTCTTTTCGATGGTGGGCAGTCCTCCGATCCCCGAGGCGCAGCTGACCCCGAAACGCTCCCGCTCCACCGAATCGTCGATCCCCGCATCGGCGAAAGCCTCTGCCGCCGCCTTGAGGCCCAGCTGGATGAAGCGATCGGCTTTTTTGACCTCTTTGGGATCCATGACGGTTTTGGGGTCGAAATCCTTCACCTCACCGGCGATCTTGACCGAAAAGGCTTCCGGATCGAAGAGCGTGATGGTGTCGATCCCACACTCCCCCCGTACCAGAGCTTCGAAGGCACTCTCTTTGTCATGCCCCACGCTGTTGATCATCCCCAGACCCGTCACAACGACTCTTCTCACATCGGCTCCTCATGAACGTAATAGATGCGAATCTTCACCGGAAGACTCGCATCTGTCACGTCGCCCCGCAGGGCGATCGGTCAGACTCAGGCTTTGTGCTCTTCGATGAACTTGATGGCGTCGGCGACGGTCGCGATCTTTTCGGCCTCTTCGTCGGGAATCTCGATATCGAACTTCTCCTCCAGGGCCATAACCAGCTCGACGACGTCCAGGCTGTCCGCTCCCAGATCCTCAACGAATTTCGAATCCTCTTTGACTTCGTCGGGGCTGACGTTGAGCTGCTCGACTACGACCTCTTTGACTTCATCCAGAATTGCCATGTATTGCTCCTCATAGTTTAAATGATGCTCACAAGTATAGCAAAAGTTGTTGAAGATTCCCCGGGGACGGGCGGGGAAGAGGCGCTATTGCAGCCGGAGCGTTTTCCCCTTGTAAAGGGGAAGCTTCCGGGCAGGATTTTCGGG
>JALWZI010000040.1 GCA_027002755.1 Campylobacteraceae bacterium
ACGATTCGACAAACTCTACGGAGACAAATACGCAAGGAGCTCCCATGCGACTCCCTGATCCCGCCCGACCCACTTTGGTTCTCTCTGCCCTCCTGCTGATCCTTCTGGGTCTCGGAAACCTGGAGGCCAGACCCCGCGGCAAGCATGTGGTCAAAGAGAAGATCGGCCAACGCTACTATCTGCGGGCCTGCTCCGCCTGCCACGGCGCCGGCAAACTGGGAGGCAACATGGCCACCCAGGCCGAGTGGAAAGAGCTCCTGGCCCATCACGGCAAAGAGCTGATCGAGCTGCACGAGGGGGAGGAGAACACTACGGCGGTGATCCGATATCTCAAAAGCCCACAGTTCGAAAAAGAGCACGACCGACTGCTCAAATTCCTGCAGGAGTTCGCCAATGATTCGGAGAGTATTCCTACCTGTTATTAGTGCCGGGATCCTCCTGTACGGCGGCATGCCGATCTGCCCCGACGACTACGCTCCCGCCTCCTTCGAAGAGGCTTCCGACGAGTTGACGGATCTCATCGACGAATATTTCACCGATGCCGGCATCCCCTTCCCGCCCCCGAAAGAGAGGCTGAGATCCCTCGGCCTCGTCCCAAAAGGAGGAGGGATCTATCTGCGTCCCGGTTCCCTGATACGCCGGGGACGGAACATCTACCTCTTCACCCCCGGCATCTGGAAGGTGGAGTTCCCGGGGGACGGCATCGAGATCGTCCACCTCCTGATCCGGGAATCGCAGCGGCTTGCGGAGACGGAGGCTTTCAACACCTATAACGACTGGGTCGGAGGGCTCTTCGCCGACTACGACGACCAGGCCTACGGCCTGCGGATGCTTCCGGAGGATGTCCGGCAGCACTCCCAGGGGAGATATTTCACCCTCAATGTTCGTATTTACGGCGTCGCCGACGACGCCACAGACCTCAACCGGACCGTCGCAGACCTCATCTTCACCGATTACGGTAGGATGGTACAACGATATCGCCAATGCGGGACAGAACGATGAAGATACTGCTGCTGGAAGACGACCCTATCATTGCCGAACAGATCCGGGACTATTTCGAGCTCTTCAACCACCGGGTCGATTGCTTCGACAACGGCGAACGACTGCTGGAGACGGCCAATCCCGCCTACTACGACGTGATGCTTCTGGATATCAACACCCCGGGTCTGAACGGTCTGGAGGTCCTGAAGACCTTTCGGGAGCTCTCCGTCGAGACCCCGGCGATCTTCATCACCGCCATGAGCGATCTGGAGCATCTCAAAGCGGCCTACCGAACCGGCTGCAACGACTACGTCCGCAAACCTTTCGACATCGAGGAGCTGGAGCTGCGGATCGAACATCTGGTCAAAGGGTCGGGTAGCCGTCGCATCCCCGTGAGTGAACACTATAGCTTCGATATGAAGAACGAGACCCTCTATCACGGAGACCGGGAGGTTCCTCTGAGCCCGAGAGAACGAAGACTCCTCTATCTCCTGCTCAAGCATCGGGGCCATACCGTAAGCAAAGAGACGATCAAAAGCTATCTCTGGGAGGACCAGGAGGTCTGCGACAACACCCTGCGGACCACCCTGAAGAAACTCCGCAACAAACTGGAGGAGAACTTCATCGAAAATCTCCGGGGGATCGGATACCGGATCCATGCCTGATCTCCGCGTCATCAGCCGCCGCAAATTCACCACCGTCCTGGCCCTCTCCTTTTTCGTCTACGGGGTGATCCTGATGCTCAGTTTCTATCTCTTCAGCCATTGGCTCATCGACAAAAAAGAGCGGGAAAAGTTCCGTTCCGAGGTCACCATCGAGGCGATCAACAAAGAGCGTTTTCTCAATCTCTACCTTGGCAAACTCTCCCGCAGCCTCCTTTCCATCGCCTACAATCCCTATTTCACCAGCTACATCGCCGACCCCTCCTTTATCAATTCGGCGGAGTTCCTCTTTCTGACCATCATGCTGGAGCACGACGACTACATGCAGCTGCGGTTCATCGGGGCCGACGGCAGAGAACGGCTCCGCTTCGACCGGGACCGACCCGAAGGCTACCCCTACAAACCGGCCCGGCTCCAGGACAAATCGGGCCGATACTACTTCCGGGAGAGTCTCAAGCTCAAAGAGGGAGAGATCCACACCTCCAAGATCGACTACAATATCGAGAACGGCAAGGTCGTCCACCCCATCGTTCCGGTCTTCCGGGTCTCCACTCCGATCTACTTCCGGGGAAAGCTCCAGGGGGTTCTGACCATCAACACCTTCGCCCAGAAGATCATCGAACTCTTCACCAGCTCCCCCAGCTTCGAGACGGTGATCTTCGATCGGGAGGGGTATGTCATCTACGCCGACGGGCACTTCTACGACAAAGAGTACCAACCGAGGAAGATCACCGAGCTCCTTCCTCTCCACCCTGCCGACCTCCCACGCAAAGCGAAGGAGGAGTACATCTCCGAAAAGG
>JALWZI010000041.1 GCA_027002755.1 Campylobacteraceae bacterium
GGCATCCCCCACCGCTTCGGCCACATAAGGGGCGAAGGCCGCCATAGCGTTGGCGACGAATTCGTCACTCAGGGTCGCGACGAACTCGCTGCCGCTGAAATCCACCTCGATCCGCGCCTCCTGAAGAGCCCGGATGAAGATCGCGGCGGAACCGTAGTTCTCCCGCCAGTTGACGACAGCGTAGTTGGCCTGCAGCACCTTGTCGGCATTCTTCTGCCCCCGGTCCACCCGGGCGATTCCGAAGGCGACGGGCTCCCGGTACCCCTCCTGGGACTTGATCTCCTCTACCAGTTTTTTGAAAGCTTCGGTACTTGTCACGGTCTCGATTGCCATTGATACTCCTGATTCGTTCTTTTTTGAGAAATTTATCATCCAAAATATGCAGTAGAAATCGTGTCAGATGCATATTTGGGGATATTATATCTCAAAGGGCTTTGACGATAGAATATGCGTTATGAAACATCTCCGGGGTCATAGCCGACGCTACTTTTCTCTCGCCACTATCGCGATGCATTCGACCCTGCACCGGTTGTGCAGCATCGAGAGCCGCTACCGGCACCAGGACCGCCCCCACCTCTACCACGAATACAAAACCTCCCCACCTTCCGAGCGTTGAGACTTGAGCGCTGAGCGTTCAGGAATGAACGCTATCCATCCATTCCTAATTCTTAACACGTAACACATAGCACTTAATACAAAAAAGGAACTTTATGAACCGACGACACATCTCTATGCTGACTGCCGCCCTGCTCACCGGAGTGCTCCAGGCATCACCGGATAGCAATACTGCCGCCGATCTTGACGATCTGGGAACCATCACTGTCACCCCGGACCGGGTCAGCGAGCCTCTCAGGAACACGACCGCCAATGTCACCGTCATCACCGCCGAAGAGATCCAAAAGCGGGGTTATCGGACCCTTTCCGATGCCTTGAGCCGTGTCAGCGGCTTTTTTCTCTCCGGAAACGGCGGTCCGGGACAGAGTCGCTCGCTCTACCTCAGGGGGATGAAACGGGGAAATGTCCTGATCATGATCGACGGGGTTCCCATGAAAGATCCCAACGACCTCAGCTTCTCCTATCCTCTTGAACACATTCTACTGGATGATGTCAGCCGGATCGAGATCGTCAAAGGAGCCCAGAGCGGACTTTGGGGGACCGACGCGGTGGCGGGGGTCGTCAACATCATCACCAAATCGGCCGCCCCGGGAGGGCATGTCTCCTTGCGGGGCGGCTACGGCTCCTACGATACCCGATCGGCCGGGATCACCCTCTCCGCCTCCGGTGAGGCGGGGAACTTCATCCTCAGCGGTGACCACTTCAGGACCGGCGGATTCTCTTCCCTCCTGCCCCGCAACGCCGAGGGTGACGGCTATACCAACGATACCCTGGACTTCAAGGGAAGGCTCAATATCTCACCCGAAAGCACCCTGGGGATTTTCTACCACAAAATTTCGGCGGATTTCGATTACGATGGCCACAGTGACCCCGATGACAAAAGTGACGGGACCTTTTCCAACGACCTGATGGGTCTGGACTATCACTATGACAACGGAAGACTCTCAGTAGATGCACTCTTCAGTATCAATAACTACTCCCGCCAGTACAACGACTCCCTCTGGGGAGCCAGCACTTACGACGGGACAGCCACCCGGGCGGCATTGAACGCCGCCTATCGGATCGACGAGCACCAGCAGATCAGCGGTGGCGTAGAGTACAACCGCTACGAAGGTTCATCGACCTGGAACCCTGTCGAGGCCAACTACGACAACCGGGCGATCTACGGCAGCTACCGCTACATCTGGGACGATCTGCTCGGAGCCCGTACGATTTTTAATGCGACCCTGCGCTACGACGACTTCAGTACTTTTGACAACAAGGCCACCTACCGGTTCGGGCTCAAACGCCAATGCAACCTGCTTCCGGGGCTGTTCACCGCGGCCAATCTCTACAGCGCCTACAAAGCCCCCAGCATCTACAACGCCTCCCGTCCCAAACCCGGAACGACCCTGAAGCCCGAATATACACGGGGCTATGAACTGACGATCGGATACAAGAAGCTTCTCAGTCTCACCTATTTCCACAATCGGATCAGCGATGAGATCATTACCGCCGGAGGGTGGCCGCCGGTCTACACCAACGACGATCGCAGCTATACGATCTCGGGGATGGAGATCGGCAGTGAGTGGAACCTGGAAACACTACCCCTGACCCTATCGGCCAACTATACCCATCTTTTCGATACCGAGGACAAAGCCGGCAAACCGCTCTACCAGCGTCCGCGAAACAGTTTCAATCTTTTTCTGGGCTATGACCTCACTCCCGACATCCATCTCGGTGCCGATCTGCAATATGTCGGGAAACGGACCGTCCAAAAGTGGGTGGGGTGGTTGTACATGGGTGATGTCACTCTCAAGGACTACACCGTGGTCAACCTGAACTACACTCAACAGATCGGAAAGCACTTTACCCTTTCACTCCAGGCCCACAACATTTTCGACGAAGATTATGAGACCGCCTATGGCTACAGCACCGAAGGGCGCTCCATCTATGGTAAAGTGGAGTACAAGTTTTAAGAGGATTTTAGATTTTGGATGTTGGGTTTTAGATGAATTTGTTGATTGATAATCCGAGGAACGATTGATGGACACCAGAGCCATACGTCCTGAAGGATGGCGTCTTTTTCCGCGCTCTTATATCGGATACAAACTCTTCAACTCCCTTTTCCTGGGGCTCAGTGTCGGAACGATCTTCGTCATCTACAAACCTCTGGATCCCTCGGTCTACTCCCTGGGAGGGATCGTGCTGGCCCTGGCGATGCTGGCTATCGCCCAGTTCTACGGCCGGATCATGACTCTGCCCTGGTTTTTCCGTATCTCCCTGCTGGTGGAGCTGGTGGTCCTGGGAATGGTGCTCTGGTTTCTGGCCGCTCCCTATACCTGGCTGACGGCCATGCTGGTCTACGCGGGCTATCAGCTGACCTTCTCCTTCGGAAGCTACCTGGTCCGCGCCGAGACCCTGGCTCTGGACGACGACGAACTGCTGCGCCGGGTCGACAGCGCCAAACAGATCGGCTACCTCATCGGTATGGCCGGCTCCTGGCTCTTCTACAAATTCCTGGAACATCGAGGCATCACTGCCCCCGAAGCCAAAGTCTACGATCTGCACTGGCTCCTGCTGGGGTGTGAACTGGTTATAATTTTTCTGTTGGTGAAGAGTTTTGGGCGGGAGAGTCGGCGGTCGGCGGTCGGCGGTCGGCAGAGTTAGCGTCGCAAGTACGGCCCTCTCGGGCCTCACGTCGCAAAAATGCAGTCATTGGGGGCAGGGCTTCAGCCCTGCAATGCGGGACTGAAGTCCCGCCTCCATACAATTGCGTTGCAACGCAACGCCCCAAAATTCCTCATTCCTAACTCCTCATTCCTAATTTTCCCGGAGGGGAACATGCCCATTCAGGTCAAAACCGGAGACATCACGAAAGAGACCGTCTGCGCCATCGTCAACGCCGCCAACTCCTCCTGTATAGGCGGGGGCGGAGTGGACGGGGCGATCCACCGGGCCGGCGGGCCAGAAATCCTCGAAGAGTGCAAGCGGATCCGACGCGAACAGTTGCCTGACGGACTGCCCACCGGCCAAGCGGTCGCCACCACCGCAGGCCGGATGCCTTCGCGTTACGTGATCCACACCGTCGGTCCGATCTGGGGCCGTTGCGGCAGCGAAGAAGCGTGTGACCGACTCCTGGCCGACTCCTACCGCAACAGCCTGGAACTCGCCCTGCAGCTCGGCTGCCGAAGCGTCACCTTCCCCGCCATCTCCACCGGAATCTACGGCTTCCCGGCCGGCCGGGCAGCCCGGATCGTCTGCCGCGCCGTACGGGAGTTTCTGCAGGAACACCCTGAGATGGAGGTGACGTTCATCTTTCACAGTGAAAAAAGTCGGAGAATCTTTGAAGAGGCGACAGGGGAAGAATGTAGCTAGTACGTCGTTTGTCGTTTGAACGGGGCTTTGCCCCTCTTTGTCGTTAGACTGGTGTTACGTTTATGTGTTGAGAAAATGGATCGCAATCCCACGCTACCAAACCAGTCACTAGTTACTCGTTATTCGTTTCTAGTTAGTCTGACCTTCACTTCCTGATAGCAGGCTCCCTCCCCCTCTTCGCTCAGGATCGGCGGAGTGAGGAAGTTGACCCCTTTGGTCCCGGCAGGGATCAGGACACAGTCGCGGCGGAGGCGATTGTCGATGTGGGCGGTGAGGGAGATCGCTCCATACTCGGATGAGACGCGAACCTTCTCCCCCTCTTCGAACCCGGTCTCGGGAGGCAGGTGAATGCGCTCGGGTCGGGAGAACTGGGTGTTGAGAGATTTGTTCTGTTTGGGGGTCAGCAGCCAGTATTCGCTGATCGTCTCCTCCCGGTCCTTGAGCTTGCGGGCTTTGCGGAAACGGCGGGTATCTTCGAAATCGTCGTCGAAATCGTCCATGAAGAGAAACTCCTCGCCCCCCTCCGGACCGAACCCCTCCGCATAGGGAAGCTCCTCGTAATCGGGCAGAAGCAGGCGGCCTTCCTCCTCCCGGCATTGTGCTTTCCACTCCCGGAGATATTCCGCTTCGCTGCGCAGCCCCTCCAGCCCCAGACGACGGAACATCTCGGCGGTGAAATCGTACTCGCTGATCCCGATCCCGCTCTCGACGGCTCTGTGCATCGGTGTCACATACTGATGGCCGTAGCTCAGGCGCAGATCCTCTTTTTCCAGGAAATTTTTGGCCGGCAGGACGATCCGGGCCAGTTCGCTTGTCTCGTTCTCGTAGAGGCCGAAGTAGATCAGGTTCTTCACCTTCTGCAGCTTCTCTATCACGACTGCACTGCCGGGCATGCTGGCCGCGGGGTTGCCCCCCTGCACCAGCACCGTTTCGAACCGCTCGAAAGGGGTCGTCACGACTGGAACGGTCGGCGCATCGACGGCAAAGGGGTTTCGGAAGCCTTGGCGGGACTCCCCCAGGAAGCTCACGCCGCACCCCTCCCGGCCGAACAGCCCCAGCGTCGCCGCCAGGGAGTCGATGGCCCAAAGGGCATAATGGCCGATCGCATACTTCTGCACGCCGCCGCCGACCAGGAAAACCACCCGCTCCCGCTGAAGCTGGAGAAGCAGATCCCCCATATCATCCAGGCTCAATCCCATATACTCCAGCAGCGCCTTGATCCGGAAGCTCCGGGTGAAGTCGTAGAACTCGTCGAACTCCGGTCCCCACTCTTCGAGCCAGGCGTCGTTCTGTGTGTTCTCCATGGTGATGAAACGGGCCAGCAACAGGGCAAGATAGAGGTCGCTTCGGGGCTTGAGCTGGATATGCAGGTCAGCTTTTTGCGCCAGGGTGGTGCGCACCGGATCGATCACCACCAGGGTCTTCCCTTCGATGAAGGGCATCAGATGGGCGTTGGTCACCGGAAGGTTCCGTCCCCAGACCACCACGACGTCGGCTTTGGCGATCTGCTCGGGAGGGAGGAGCCGGTTGACTCCCCTGCCCTCACGGATCCCGGCCTGTCCGGGGCCGTCACAGAGCGATCCGTGGGTCAGGGTCCCTCCCACTTTTTCCATCAGCAGATTGGTCACCTCCTGCATCACCCCCAGATTTCCCGATCCTCTCCAGAGGAGTGGTGATGCCACCTTCAGCGCTTCAGCCGTCGCCGCCAGTGCCTCCTCCATACTCACTTCCCGACCCTCGACACGGGGAGTCTCGATCCTGGGGGTCTCGTGCATCTGTTTGTTCAGAAGCGAACAGAGGGCTCCATTGTAGAGAGGATGACCCGGGGTTGCCACCAGTTTGTCGGGGCGTGCCGGATCACAGGTGATCGCACAGGCGTCCCAGCAGTCCAAAGGGCAGGCGGTCTTGATCATTTCAGCTCCACTTTCACCAGGGAAGAGAAAGGGTAGAGTCCGGCGGGAAGTTCGATCTCCGCCCGATAGGAGGAGAGGTGGGTGTCGTCGGTCTCTTTCCAGATCTTGGAAAATCGCAGATCGCTCTGTTTACCGTTGAGCCACAGGGTGCTCTTGGACAGCCCTCGGATCTCGTCGGCGGAGAGGTAGAGCACCAGCTTCGCCCGGCTCAGATCATCCACCATCGCCAGGAGGGTGCCGATCCCGGCAAACTCTCCCGGACGGACCATCAGACGATAGAGGTAGCGGTTTTTCAGACGGAGATTCTTTTTGGCGATCCGATCCTCCAGCGTGGCGATCTTCTGCTCCATCTCCAGGATGCTGCGCTGCAGATTGATCGCCTGCTGACGGGTGCTCAGATACTGATTCTGCGCCGTCACCATCGCCTGGTAGGCCTGATCCTTCTGGGTCTGGCTGGCGGTGGAGAGATCTTTGAGGCGCCGGAAATACCCCTCCTGACGTTTCCAGCTCTCCTTCAGACCCGGAAGCATCTCCCGGGTGAGGTTCAGATTGCTCCGCAGCAGCTCCAGGGTCCGGCGGGAGTGTTCCAGATCCTTCCGATCCAGACGATCATCCAGATGCACCACCACCGCATCCTTCACCAGCCGTCCCTCCATCGAGAGATCGGCCTCCAGCACCTGCCCCGCCGCCGCCGCTTTGATCGTGGCACGCTCAATAGGCTCGACGCGTGCGTAGTGCTCGGCGGCGGATAACGTTGTGTTGAAAAAGGCGAAGAGTAAAAGTATGTGGAGTTTCAAAGCAGGTCAACCTTCTTCTGGGAATTAAATAATTAACAGTTAATAGTTTCGGTATGCGTTGCGATGCAACGCTTTTTTCCAAAAAATAAAACACGCAAAGCGTGCATCCGAAATTATTCATTATTAACTATTAATTATTCACTAAAAAGAAGGCAGGCGATAAGCCGGGTTCTGTCGTTGGGTGACTATTTATCTAGGTCTGCCGTCGCCGACAGACTCGAGCGAAGCACACGTAATGTGAGGCTTGTACCAGGTGCTTCTTGCTGCGGACTGGGTTTACCCGGCTGCCTCTGTTGCCAGAGGCACCGGTGGGCTCTTACCCCACCCTTTCACCCTTGCCTGTGATCACAAGGATCCATCGGCGGTCTACTCTCTGTTGCACTTGCCCTCGGATCGCTCCGGCCAGCCGTTAGCTGGAGTCCTGCCTCACTGCAGCCCGGACTTTCCTCTTGCGGCACAAACCGCAAGCAGCCACCTGCCTGCCTTCGGGCCGATTATAACCGATTTTTACCCCATGGGCAAGGCCTGTGTTACAATCATTCGAAAGGAGTTTTTTATGACCTTCGAAGCCAATCTGATTGACCTGGGAGAGCGGGCGATCTATCCGGTCACCCTCACCGTAAAGGGTAATCGGATCCTAAAGATCGAAGCGTTGAACCGCGAGGTCTCCGGCTATCTTCTGCCGGGCTTCGTCGACGCCCACATCCATATCGAAAGTTCCATGCTGCCTCCGGCGGAATTCGCCCGGTTGGCTGTACGCCACGGAACCGTCGCCACTGTCAGCGACCCCCACGAGATCGCCAACGTCTTGGGGATCCCGGGGGTAGAGTATATGATCGAAAGTGCCGAAAAGGTCCCTTTTCATATCTGCTTCGGCGCCTCCCCCTGTGTGCCGGCCACTCCTTTCGAGACCAACGGCGCGACCTTGACGCCGGAAGATATTGCCGCACTTTTGGACAAGCCGCAAATCGGCTATCTCAGCGAGGTGATGAACTTCCCCGGGGTCATCACCGGTGATCCCGACATGCTGGCCAAGATCGCCGAGGCGAAGAAGCGGGGCCTACCCGTCGATGGACACTGCCCCGGACTGCGGGGAAAGGATCTCAGCCGTTATATAGCCGCCGGGATACAAACCGACCATGAATCCTTCGAATATGACGAAGCCAAAGAAAAGATCGAAAAAGGGATGAAGATTCTGATCCGGGAGGGATCGGCCGCCAAAAACTTCGATGCTCTGCACCCCCTCATCGCCGAATATCCCGAAAAACTGATGTTCTGCAGTGACGACCGCCATCCCGATGACCTGCAGCGGGAACATATCGACGGGCATGTTCGTCGTGCCGTCGCCCTGGGATACGATCTCTTCGACGTGCTGCGCATCGCCTGCCGCCATCCGGTGGAACACTACCGCCTCCCGGTGGGGCAATTGCGAGAAGGGGATTTTGCCGACTTTATCCTCGTCGAAGATCTCGAAAGCTTCAAAGTCCGGGAGACATGGATCAAGGGGCAGTGCGTCTATCGCAACGGAAAAACGCTGATCCAACAC
>JALWZI010000042.1 GCA_027002755.1 Campylobacteraceae bacterium
AGCAGAGCGATGATCAGGGTCTCGATGAGGGGGCGGAAGATATGCTGGGGGAAGTCCCCGACGAACATCAGCGGGAAGAGGACGGCGATAGTGGCCAGGGTTCCGGCGAAGACCGGGGAGATGACCTCTTTGGTCCCTTTTTTGATAGCCGTCTGGAGATCCTCATGCTCTTCATTGAGGTGACGTTCGATATTCTCCAGGACGACGACGGCATCGTCGGTGAGCATCCCCAGGGCCAGGATGATCGCCGTGTAGATGACGATGTTGAGTTCGCCGCCGGTGAGCCAGATGATCGCCATCGTGGCGAAGAAGACCATAGGGATCGAAAGCCCCGCGGCGATGATCGCCCGGAAGTTGCCCAGGAAGATCATGATCACCAGCAGGGTGTAGATGATGGCGTCGCGCAGGGCCTCGAGCATGTTGGTATTGGCGGTTTCGATGAGGTCGCGCTGGGTATCGGAGATGGAGAAGTCGATATTGGGATAGAGCTTCGCCAGCTTCTTCATCTCGGCCCGGGCGGCTTTGGAGACCGCCAGGACGCTGCCGCCGGGGGCCCGCTGGATGGAGAGGGCGATTCCCTCCTTGCCGTTGCCGATGTAGCCACTGGTGCGCTTCTGGTAGCTCCAGCTGATGGTGGCGATGTCCCCCAGGCGGAGATTGGGAAGAATCGGCAGCTGCTTGAGGCGCTCGATCTGATCCCGCTCGCCGTAGTAGGTGATGGTGTAGAAGCTGTCCCTACCTTTGGTGAAGCCGACGGGGGTATCCTTGTCGATGGAGAAGATCGCCTTGGCCAGCTTGTCGAAGTCTACGCCGTATTTTTTGGCCTTGAAGGGATCCACTTCGATATTGATGGCGCTCTGGTAGCCCCCGAAGACCTCCACGTTCCCGATGGCCGGATTGCCCAGAAGATAGGGTTTGATGAAGCTGTCGGCGATCTTGCGGATGTCGGCGACGCTGATATTGGCGTCTTTGGCGGGGGTCAGGGTGATCACGTCCACAGGCAGGGTGAAATCCCCGGCGGTATAGACGGCGGGGGTGACGTTGCGGGGCAGACGGCCTTTGGCGATGGAGAGGGCGTTGGCCACGTCCACGGCGGCCGCTTCGAGCCCCTTTTTGTACTCGAACTCGGCCTTGACGATGGAGAAGTTGGCCACGTTGACGGAGCTGACATCCCGGACCATGGCGATCCGGGCGATCTCCTCCTCGATCGGCTTGCTCACCGTATTGGCGGCCACTTCGGCGGTAGCGCCGGGGACCTGGGTGATGACGACGACCTGGGGACGGTTGGCGTCGGGGAAGAGGTTTTTGGGCAGGAGCACCAGCGCCGCGATTCCGATGATGAAAAAGGCCAGGATCAGACTGTAGAGCTGATAGGGGCGTTTGTAGAAATAGTCAAACATCGCTACCGCTCCCCGCGCTCGTCACGAATCGGCTCCCGGATGACCGGGTAGCCGCCCATGAGTCTCAGCAGAATATCCGGCTTGGCCTTGACGATCTCTTTGCCGGCGAAGCGGTCATCCACCAGGACTCCTTCCTGACCGCTGGCTTTGAGGGTGACGGGGACAGGTTTGACTTTTTCTTTGCCGCTGAAGAGAAAGAGATAGCTCTTGCCGTCGCGGTTGAGGAGGGTATCCATAGGCAGGAGCACCCCTTCGCCTTTGTAGACCACCACCGAGACCTCTTCCCGATTGCCGGTGGGAATGTAGCGGTCGATATCGGCCCGGAATTCGTTCAAGCCGTTGAAGGTGGAGTGGAGCGGCGTGAGTGCGTACTCTTTGCCGGCGAAGTCGATCGCTTTGGCGCTGCCGGGAAGGCGGACCAGCAGATAGGTCCCCTCGGTCGCCGCCAGTTTGATGAGCGGTTTGCCCGGCATCGCCAGGTCACCCGGGGAGACGAGGCTCTTGGAGACCAGGCCGTCGATGGGGGCTTTGATGGTGGTATAGGAGAGGCTGTCCTCGATCGAGGTCTTTTCGGCCTGGAGTTTGAGGATCTTGGCTTTGACCCCGGCGAGCTTGGCCCGTGTGACAGCGATCTTGACCTCTTCATTCTGATACTGCTCCCGGGAGGCGCCGCTGACCTTGAGCAGGGCGGCGGTGCGTTGATGGATCGCCTCGAGGTTCTTGAGGGTCGCTTCGGTGGCGATCAGCTCCTCTTTGGCCCCCTCGATGGAGTTTTCAATCGCCTGGAGATTGGCTTTGAGTGAACTGTCATCCAGCTGGACCAGAACCTCCCCTTTCTTGACCCGTTCTCCCGCTTTTTTGACGGAGAGGACCCGGGCGGAGACCTTGGACGCGATGACGGTGTCGTTGTCGTTCTGGGCCAGGGCGATGTAGGGGAGGGTCAGCTTGACCGGCCCTTTTTTGGCCTGGAGGGTCTCGACGCTGACGGCATACGCTTTGGCCACAGGAGTTTTGGCCTCCTGGGCCTTGCGGGCTTTGACGAGCCGGACGGCGCCGATCACCAGCAGGGCGACGATGATGAGGAAGATCAGGATTTTGAGGAGTTTTTTCGAGGTTTTCATTACACTATTCCTTATCTTTGTTGATTGGGCATTAGGCATTGAGATTTGCTATGCAAATCGGTATTGGGCACTTTCCTATTACGATTATGCATCGTTTGATCCTCAGCGTACGATTTTTTCCAGATCGTTGCCGTAGAGGAAGGCAAGCTGGGCCAGGGTCTGCCAGTATTGGGCCTTGCTTTTATAGAGATTGGCCCGGGCGTCGAAGAGGGCATCGACGTAGCGCAGGTACTCCTCCAGGGTCATCCGGCCGTCGTCATAGCTGGTCTTGGCGATGGCAAGAAGTTTTTTCCGGTTGGTGATGTTGTGGCGGTTGAGGCGGACACTTTTGGCCAGCAGCCTCAGCTGCCGGGAGAGGGTGTCGGCTTTGCTCTGCAGCTCCTCGGCGGTTTTGGCCAGTTCGGTACCGCTTTTGAGAGCATGGATCCTTGCCTGTTCGATGCTTTTGTACTGATGCATATCGAAAAGGGGCATCTTGAGATTGATGCCGATTCCGCCGTAGTCTCTCTGGACATTGTTGCCGCTGAAATAGCTCTCGCCGTAACCGCGGCTGATATCCCCTTTGAGATAGAGCGAGGGGAGGAGCTTCTCCTTCTCGGCTTCGACGGCGAGACGGTCGGCGGCGTTCCTGGCTTTGAGGGGCTGGAGGGCCAGGAACTCCCCTTTGCGGTATCGGCCGTGGCGCTCCATGGCGACGGCCCGCCGAAGGGAGACACCGGTGAGGGTGCGGATGACGGCCAGCACGTTCTCCCGCTGGATCTCGATAGCGTTGATGGCGATGTCGATCTGATCGATCCGCTCCTGGACCTTGAAGAGCGCCGAGCGGGGAACCCGGCCGCTTTTTACCTTGACGCGGACGATCTTTTCGGTGGTGGCGAGGGTGGCACGTTTTTTGCGGAGCGCCTTTTCCAGTTCCTGCAGGTAGATCAGGTTGGCGTTGCTCCCGACCACCGTCGCTTCGTCCTTGAGGATATCGAGGCGTTTTTTGGCCCGGGCGGAGTGCTGCATCATCGCCGCTTTGTCGGCCAGGGTATAGAGGGACATGACGAAGATCGGCATGGAGAGGGTCGCTCCGACCCGGCTGATGTCATTGCTGAAGGGATAGTTGCCGCTGCCGTCCCCGACAGGCGGGGGGCCAAATTTGGCATTTTCCGTAGGGGTGGCAGGCCGGAGATTGGTCGGGCTGTTGTAGTGGGTGATGCTGCCAAAAAGCTCGATCTTGGGATAGAGCTGGGAGTGGACCAGATCGAGGGCGTTGCCGGCTTCCCGGACACCGAGCTCTCCGAGCTGGGCGTTGTAGTGGTGTTTGACCCCCTCGAGGAGGGTATGGATGTTCGCTGCCTGGATCGAGAGGGTCAGCAGAGAAAGTGTCAGGGTTTTCTTCAGCATGTCAGGGCCTTTTGGATCTTTTCCGAGAGGTTAGGGATGATATCCTCCAAGTCGGGGTTGATGTGCTCTTTGGCGCCGTCGAGACGTTCCAAGACGGTTTTGCGCAGTGCGGCGGTGGTCTGGTAGTTGGTCAGTGTAGAGACGATCATCAGCTGGATCATGAAGGGGTTCTCTTCCCGGAAGAGGCCGCGCTGTCTGCCCTCCCGGAGGATCTCGTCGAGACGCCCCAGGATGATCGAGAGGTTTTTGATGCAGTTTTCCGGCAGCGACTGGGCCCCGTCGGCCAGCTCCCGGGCGAAGATCGCTCCGAAATCGCTGTCTTCGACGAGGTAGTGACCGAAGGTCTCCACGTAGGCGCGTATCGCTTCCATGGGGTCCTCCTTTTGCGTCTCCTGGAGGATCTTTTCGGAGATAAGGTTGAAGCGCTGGCAGAGGACCGCTTCGTAGAGGCTCTGTTTGTCCTTGAAGTGGTAGTAGATGGCGGGTTTGGTGATGCCGCACTCGTCGGCGATCTCCTCCAGGGCGGTTTTGGGGTAGCCCCGCTCGGAGAAGAGATGGGCGGCGACATCGAGGATGTGCTCTTTGCGTGATCGGGTTTGTGTCATTGTCTGGATCCTTACTGACTGGTAAGTTGAATTTTAGATCAACTTTCCTTGATCGATTCTGAAATGGTTAAGTATGCTACAATTTTTCCAAAAAAGAAGGATTCGGATGAAACCCACCGAAAAACTGAAGAACCTGGTCATGAACGAGCTGATGCCCGACCTGGAGGAGGCGATCGACGAGATCTTCGCCATGGTGGAGAAGGAGAAGATGATCTCTCTGGCCGACCGGGAGGAGCTGGAGGCGATGCAGGAGATGCACGCCGAGTGCCGGGAGATCCTCATCGAGATCGAGAGCGGTGAGATGGAGGACGACGAAGCGGCGGAGCTGCTTTCCGAACTGGTGGAGATTAAGAGCGAATAAGCACGAGACGTGCTTATTCGCGGTTATTGGTCATTAGTCATTGGTCAGTGGGGGATAAACCTTCGTCATTCCGGGCTTGACCCGGAATCCAGGGCATCGAATACCCATTACCATTAAACTGTGGATCCTGAATCAAGTTCAGGATGACGAGAACTACTTCTCTTCTCTCGTTCCCACCATCCTGGTGGGAATGCATTTCCCAGACATGATGGTATGAAACGCGTATGGAGAAGATGCGGAAGTTCCGTGGTAGTTCCTACAGAGGACGGTTGGAACAAGTGGATTTGACAGAGTTTGTGCGCCAGTATAAACTCCTAACTCCTCACTCCACCGTCACCGACTTCGCCAGGTTCCGCGGCATATCCACATCATTCCCCAGCCGGATGGAGATCTCCAGTGCTAGCAGCTGGGTCACCACCATCATCTCGAAGAACTCCAGCATCGGATGCTCGGCGTGGCGGATGCGGATGAAGTCGTCGGCCAGTTCGAACTCTTCGGGGCTGATGGCCAGGATCGTGGCGTCCCGGGCGCTGAGCTCCTCGACATTGGATTTGATCTTGTCGTAGAGCAGGGTGCGGGGCATCAGGGCGATGGTGAAGAGCTCCGCGTCGGCCAGGGCGATGGGGCCGTGTTTCATCTCGCCGGCGGGGTAGCCTTCGGCGTGGAGGTAGCTGATCTCCTTGAGTTTCAGCGCCCCCTCCAGCGCCAGGGGGAAGAAAAGATCCCGCCCGATGAAGAAGAAGCCATGGCCGTGGAGGTAGCGTTTGGAGAGGCGGTGGATCCGTTCGTGGAGCTTCTCCTCCACCAGGAGCGCCTTGGGGGTGCGGCGCATGGCATCCAGCTCTCTCTGCAGTGTTTCCGCCTCGAGGGTGCCCCGTTTCTGCCCCAGGTAGAGGGTCAGCATCCAGAGCACCATCACCTGGGTGGCGAAGGCCTTGGTGCTGGCGACCCCTTTTTCGATCCCGGCCCGGGTCAGGATCGCCGCATCGCTCTCGCGGACGATGGAGGAGTTGTCCACGTTGCAGATGGTGAGGCTCCGAAGGCCGGCGCGTTTGGCCATCTTGAGCGCTTCGAGGGTGTCGGCGGTCTCGCCGCTCTGGCTGATGGTGATGAAGAGCGTATCGGGCGTCAGTAGAGGCTCCTTGTAGCGGAACTCCGAGGCGATCTCCACCTGGCAGGGGATCTTGGCCATCCGCTCCAGCAGATAGGCCCCCGTCAGTCCCGCGTGGTAGCTGGTGCCGCAGGCGCAGATCTTGACGGCCCGGATCCCCTCGAAAAGTTTGGGATCGAGCTCTTCGAACGCGACACGATCCTCCAGGACCCGCCCCAGCATCGTATCGCTGATGACGGTACTCTGTTCGTAGATCTCCTTCTCCATGAAGAAGCGGTAGCCGTCTTTCTGGGCCATGGCTTTGTCGGCGGGCAGGGGCTGTGTCGTGATGGGTTTGGGGCCGTTGCTGTCGCAGAGCTCCACTTCGCCGGGTTTGGCGAAACCGTATTCGACGTCTTCGAGATAGTAGGCTTCCTTGGCCTTGCCGATCACTGCGGTATCGGAGGAGGCGAAGTAGATCTCTTCCCCGTCGAAGGCGATCAGCAGCGGCGAACCGTTCTTGGCGAAGAAGATCGTCTCGGGCGCCGCCTCGCTGATGAGGAGAATGGCGTAGGCTCCTTCCAGACGTCCGATCGTGGCCTTGAAGGCTTCGAAGGGCTCCAGGCCCTCTCTGATCTTCTGTTCGAAGAGGTGGACGATGGTCTCGGTATCGGTCTGGCTCAGGAAGCGGACTCCCCGGGCTTCCAGCTCCTTTTTGAGCGCCTGATAGTTCTCGATGATGCCGTTGTGGACCACGTAGCTGAAGGCCCCCATATGAGGGTGGGCGTTGAGCTCGGTCGGTTTGCCGTGGGTGGCCCAGCGCGTGTGGCCGATGGCGGCGCCGGGGCCTTCGCTGGTGAACTCGGCCGCTTTTTCCCTCAGGTTTTTGAGCTTGCCCACCGCTTTGAAGTGGGTCAGTTTCCCCTCGCTGATGACGGCGATCCCCGCCGAGTCGTATCCCCGATATTCCAGCTCCTGGAGCCCGTCCAGGAGGATCTCTTTTTTCTCTTTGGGGCCGAGATAGCCTACGATTCCGCACATGCGTTCTTCTCCGTCAACTCTTGGATAATTCTGTCGATATTATGGCAGAAACTGCCGTTCTTTTCGATAAGGAAGAGATCGTTGACCCGTCCTTTGAGGGTGTGGATCTTGGCCGAGGCGATGTCGACACCCAGCCGGTCGAAGAGGTCGATGAGGTAGGCCAGCAGTCCCGGCTGGTCGGCGGCTCTCAGTTTCATGACGGCGTACTCCCGGGAGTGCTCGCAGTCGGTTTCGATCTCTTCCCGGCGAACATCGGGTTTTTTGAGTTTGAGCTCGGGATGGGGAAGAAGGGACTCCTGAATGATCGTATCGAGTCTCGGGATTTCGCTCTCATCGAGCCGGTCGTTGAAATCGATCTTGAAATATTTGAGTCCTCCCCAGAGCTTGACGATCTCCATGGCGACCACCTGAAGGCGTGAGAGGCGGTGGAGCATCCAGGCCAGGTTGAGATCGTGGCGCCGGATCACTTCGATGGTAAGGTTGTGTTCGTTGCTGATGTGGTAGGTGTACTCCTCCATCCGGGCTGCGGCCTGGGCGATGGCGATGATACGCCGGGTGCTGTGGCGGATGAAGAAGGCGTTGGAGGGGATGGAGAGGATCTTGTTCTGCAGGCTTTTGGGGAGTTCCTTGAAGGCTTTGGAGTTTTTGAGCCGGTCCACGGCCCGGAGGCGTTTGGCGGTCTCGTCCAGACGGTTCTCGTACTTGAGCGCCTCCAGAGACTGATGGTAGAGGGTCCGCAGAAGTCGGGCACTGTGGCTGTTGTAGACGTCGGTGCCCACCCCTTTCATGTCGGCATAGGTGAGGATGTAGATCATCTCCAGCAGTTTTCGGCTTCCGAAGCGGGAGACGAAAGCGAGAACGGTCTTTTCGCTGTAGATATCCTCCCGCTGGGCGGTGACGCTCATCAGGGTATGGTGGAGGATGAGCCGGGCGCCCGCATCGATGAGCGGTTCACTGAAGCCGAGTTTGGCGGCGAAGACCCGGAAGAGAGAGGCCCCGACCAGGTGGTGGTCCTTTTTACGCCCTTTGCCGGCGTCGTGGAGCAGGGCAACCACCTTGAGCATCGCCTTCTCCTCCGGCTCCAGGGCATCGAAGAGTTCGGCGATGAAGGGATCTTCGATCTGCTCCATATGACGGAGGGTCTCGATGGAGTGGCGGTCCACGGCGTAGCGGTGGTAGCCGTCGAACTGGGGCAGATCGATCACCTTTTTCAT
>JALWZI010000043.1 GCA_027002755.1 Campylobacteraceae bacterium
AATGTTGCCGGTCAGGATCACGTCGAACTGTTTGGGATCCCGGATCAGCTGCATGGCGGCGTTGTCCACATACATGTGGCTCAGCTCCACTTCGGGGTACTCTTTGTGCACCTCTTCGACGATATCCCGCCAGAACTGGCTGACCTCCAGGACGTTGGCCTTGTCGACCGAGCAGATCCGCTTGTCCCGCTTCATGGCGATCTCGAAGGCTACCCGGGCGATCCGTTCCACCTCGGGACGGGTGTAGACCATGGTGTTGTAGGATTTTTCCTCTCCATATTCTCTGGGCTGACCGAAATAGATCCCGCCGGTGAGCTCCCGGACTACCATAATGTCGACCCCCTTGAGGACCTCGGGTTTGAGGGTCGAGGCGTTGACCAGCTCGTCGTAGACGGTAGCGGGGCGGAGGTTGGCGAAGGTCCCCATGGCCTTGCGCAGGCCCAGCAGGCCGCTCTCGGGACGCAGATGGCGCTCCAGGTTGTCCCATTTGGGCCCGCCGATAGCGCCGAAGAGCACCGCATCGACCTTGCGGACCCCCTGGATCGTCTCCTCGGGCAGCGGTACACCGGTAGCGTCGATCGCCGCACCCCCCAGCAGGAACTCCTCGTAATCGAGGTTGAAACCCTCGGCGACGCTGACGGCGTCGAGGACCTTGATCGCCTCGTCGACGATCTCCGGTCCGATGCCGTCGCCTTTGATCACTCCGATCTTGTAGTTGCGTGTCATATCTGCTCCTTTTGGGCTGCCAACTCTTTTTTGGCGTATTGGATCAAACCCCCGGCATCGACCAGCTCCTGCATGAACTCGGGGATGGGGACAAATCTGTAGCTCTTGCCGGTGGTCTCGTCGATCACCTCGCCTTTCTCCATATCGATCCGGACGATGTCCCCTTCGTTGATCTCCGCCGCTTCGGGGAGCTCAAAGATGGGAAGTCCCATGTTGAAGGCGTTGCGGTAGAAGATCCGGGCGAAGGTAGGCGCGATCACCGCGGCGATCCCGGCGGCTTTGAGGGCAATGGGAGCGTGCTCACGGCTGGAGCCGCAGCCGAAGTTCTCCCCGGCGACGATGATGTCTCCGGGCTCCATTTTGCTCACGAACTCCGGATCGGCATCCTCCATCACATGCTTGGCCAGTTCGGAGGGTTCACTGGTGTTGAGATAGCGGGCGGCGATGATGAGATCGGTATCGACATTGTCGCCGAATTTCCAGACTTTTCCTCTCACGTTCAATCCTTTGCATCGGGGATCCGCTCCCCGGAAATTTCCGCGATTATAGCCTAAATCATCTCCCAGGGATCTAAAGCTCTACGGAAAGAATTGGGATATAATCGGGAAAAAAACCGTAGTTTGGGAGTCCAATGGCGGGGAAAAAGAAGAGAGTGTTACTGCTGTTCGCTCTGTTGGCGGTACCGATCGTACTCCTCTTCTACCACTCCCGCCATCCCCGGACCATCGCACCGAAATCTCCGATACCGTCCCGATCCGTCCCGACGAAAACACCGCCTGCGACTCCTCCCGTTTCGACCCTGAAACCGGGTCCAGAAACGGCCGGGGCACCTTCGACATCGACCGCTTCGTCCACCACGCTCAATCCTGCCAAACTGCGGGATCTGAACCGTGAAGAGAACCTCCCCCGTCTCATCCACCTCCCCGAGGGGGACCGCAGTGAAGTCTTCGCTTCCCTGAAACGTCAGGGGCTCCCGCTCTGGTTCTCGGACCGGTTTCTGCTCCCTGCCGAGATCCGACCGGGATGGATCCGCCTGGAACAGCCGATCTCTCTGAAAGAGTTCTTTGCGAAGATCAACGATTTTCCGAGGGAGAAGACCCGCCGGGTCGTCATGTACAGCGGCGACAGCCTGGATGATTTCATCGGCCAATTCTCACGGCAGACCAACCTCGATCCCCGGGAGCTTTTCGAGGAGTATTTTCGCTTCAGCCCCTATGTGGACGGGGGGATCCTGGCGGGCTACTACCGTCTCCCCTACCGCCTCAGCCCCGGGCCGGCCATGGCCTATCTGACCGGGGAGAGTGAAAAGCGCTTCCGGAAGATCTCCCACCGATATCTGGGACATTACGATCCGGCGGAGTTTCGGAAATACCTCATCATCGCCTCCATCATCCAGCGGGAGAGCTGGCATCCCGAGGAGATGCCCCTGATCTCCGCCGTCATTCATAACCGACTGGCAAAGAATATGAAACTCCAGCTCGACGCGACGCTCAACTACGGTCCCTGGTCCCACAAACGGGTAACACCCCGGCGGATCCGGACCGATAAAAGCCGCTTCAACACCTATCGCTACCGGGGGCTTCCCCCCGCTCCGCTGGGAAGCGTCACACCGGCAGCGCTGAAGGCGGCTTTCCGACCGGCCGAAAGTGAGGCACTCTATTTCGTCAAAGGCAAAAAAGGGCGTCACATCTTCAGCCGCACCTTTGCTCAGCACCAGGCGGTCATCGCCCGTCTGAGGGAGCGGAAAAGATCTGCCGGATCCGAAGGCAATTTCACCCTGCCTCCCATCCGAACCGAACCTCAGATTGGCTATAATCTCCCCGATATTATTCCCATCATCCCGGAGACAAACACAACGCCATGAGTCAGACCCACGATTTCTATATCCCTACCCCTTCCCCCTACGATCCCGACGAGATCGGCCACTTCGGCATCTTCGGCGGCCGCTACGTCCCCGAAACCCTGATGCCGGTCCTCGAGGCCCTCAAAAAAGATTATGAAGCCGTCCGCTTCGATCCCGAGTTTTGGAGAGAGGTGGACTACTACTACCGCAACTATGTCGGCCGCCCCAGTGCCCTCTATTTTGCCGAAAACCTCTCCAAAGAGACCGGAGCGAAAATCTACCTCAAGCGCGAAGATCTCAACCACACCGGGGCCCACAAGATCAACCACACTGTCGCCCAGGCGATCCTGGCCAAGCGGCTGGGCAAAAAGAAGATCATCGCCGAGACCGGTGCGGGACAGCACGGGGTCGCCACCGCCACCGTCGCGGCGCTCTTCGGCCTGGAGTGCGAGATCTTCATGGGGGCCAAAGACGTGGCCCGCCAGGAGCTCAACGTTTTCCGGATGAAGC
This sequence comes from Campylobacteraceae bacterium, assembly GCA_027002755.1. Taxonomy (GTDB): domain Bacteria; phylum Campylobacterota; class Campylobacteria; order Campylobacterales; family Sulfurovaceae; genus Nitratifractor. Next base: position 3,080 of record JALWZI010000043.1, read on the forward strand.
TGCTCGGCGCCAAGGTCCACGCCGTCCAGAGCGGCTCCAAGACCCTCAAAGACGCCATGAACGACGCCATCCGCCACTGGGTCACGCACGCCCGTGACACCTTCTACGTCATCGGCACCGTCGCCGGCCCCCACCCCTACCCGATGATGATCCGGGATATTCAAAGCATCATCGGCTGGGAGGCCAAGCGGCAAATTCGGGAGGCCGAAGGGCGCCTTCCCGATCGGGTCATCGCCTGTATCGGCGGAGGTTCCAACGCCATTGGGATCTTCAACCATTTTCTGGAGGAAGAAGGCACCGAATGCATCGGTATCGAAGCGGGCGGCCTGGGGCTGGATTCCAAACACGGCGCCAGCCTGGCCAAAGGCTCTCCGGGAGTGCTGCACGGTCAGATGAGCTACCTGCTTCAGGACGAGGACGGTCAGATCTTGGAAGCCCACTCCATCAGCGCCGGACTGGACTACCCCGGCATCGGCCCGGAACACGCCTACCTCAAAGAGCTGGGCAAAGTCCGCTACGACCACATCACCGACCAGGAGGCCCTGGACGCCTTTGTCTGGCTCAGCCAGAAAGAGGGGATCATCCCCGCCTTTGAAAGCTCCCACGCCGTGGCCTACCTCAGGAAAATGAAGCCCGAAGAGCTGGCGGGCAAACTGATCCTCATCAACCTCTCCGGACGGGGTGACAAGGATATGATCCAGGCGAAAGAGCTCCTCGACTTCGGCGGAGCGGAATGAATTCCGAGTGAGTAGTGGGTAGTGCGTAGTGTGTAGATGTTTCACCCTCCCTTGTTTTCTACCCACTACCCACTACGCACTACCCACTAAGATTTGAAGGAAAACCTATGAAGACTATCAAATTCTACGAAAAACTGTTAAACGAGATCGAAGCCGACATCGAGATCGTCATCGTCATCAACAAGAACTTCGATCAGCGTTTCTCCGATGCGGAAAAAGATCTGCTCAAGGCCGCGGGGTTCAGCGGGGATCAGGACGAAACCTGCCTGTTGCCCGAGCGACGCAAGCTCTTCGTCGGAGCCGACTCCATCAAAAGCGCCGATATCCGCTCCGCGGCGGCCTGTGCCGTCCGGGCGCTCATGGGCAGCGAATACCGCATCGCCAAGATGGGAAGCTACATGAGCCATCCCACCTGTACCGCTACGCTGCGGGCTCAGGCCGAGGGGCTGCTGCTGGGAGGATACCGCTTCGAACGCTACAAGAGCAAACACTCCGACAAAGGACTGCACAAGGTCCGGATCTCTCTGGAGGAGTACAACGGCTATGCCCTCGACATCCCTGCCGCTCAGCGTGCCATCGACAAAGGGATCGTCAGCGCCGAAGCGACCAATTTCGTCCGGGATATCGTCAACACCGCCCCCGACGACTGCTATCCGGAGATCATGGCGCAGATCGCACAGGAGCTGGCCGAAAAAGAGCCGCACCTGAAGGTCGAGGTCCTCGATACCGAGGCGATGCGCAAAGAGGGGATGAACGCTCTGCTGGCCGTTGCCCGGGCCAGCCGCCACGAGCCCAGGCTCATCCACCTGAGCTATATCCCCAAAGAGAAGCCCGTCGCCACCGTCAGCCTGGTGGGCAAGGGGCTCACCTACGACAGTGGCGGGCTCAGCCTCAAACCCGCCGACTATATGGTAACGATGAAAGCCGACAAGAGTGGCGGCTCCGCCGTGCTGGGGATCCTCAAAGCCATCGCTGAACTTCATCTGCCCGTCGAGGTCCACGGTTTCATCGGTGCCGTGGAGAACATGATCGGCGGCGATGCCTACAAACCCGACGACGTGCTCAAAGCCAAGAATGGCAAAACCATCGAAGTGCGCAACACCGACGCCGAAGGGCGCCTGGTCCTGGCCGACGTCCTCTGCTACGCCCAGGAGAAGGTCAAGGCCGACTACCTCTTCGATCTGGCGACCCTGACGGGTGCCTGCGTGGTGGGCGTGGGGCAATACACCAGCGGTGTCATGGGCTTCGCCGCCGAGCCGGTCAATCGGGTCCTCTACGCCGCCAACACCCTTGCCGGAGAGCTGGCGACGAAACTGGACTTCAACCGCTTCCTTCGCAAGACCCTCAAAAGCGAGATCGCCGACATCTGCAACATCTCCAACACCCGCTACGGCGGGGCGATCACCGCGGGAATGTTCCTGGGAGAATTCATCGACGAGCAGCACAAAGAGAAGTGGGCCCATATCGACATCGCCGGCCCCGCCTTCGTCGAGCACCCCTGGGGGGAGAATCCCCACGGCGCCAGCGGGGCGGGAGTACGGACGATCACCCGGCTCCTGGAGAAACTCGCACGAGGCGACGAGCACAAGTAGCGACTACAGGCAGGTTTGGCTCCAGGCCCTGACAGGTATCGACATATCTGACGAATTTCTCGGAACAGATACGCCGAAAGGAAGCGGGATTCCAGTCCCGCCTGTCAAGGCCAAAGAGCTCTCCGCTTTGGCACAATGATATGTCTTCTTTTCTATAGACCATCATTCAGAAAGAGTCTTCATGGGTTTCTATCTCAAAAAGTTCATTTCACATCTCCTGGATCCGCTCTCTTTCGTTCTTGTTCTCCTGCTTCTGTCCCTTTGGTTCCTCTACAAAAAGAGACGGAAGCCTGCCATACTCTTTTTGACCACTTCCATTCTTCTTCTCTGGCTCTTCAGCTCCAAACCTTTCAGCTATGCACTGATACACCCGCTTGAATCAAGCTACAAAAAGCTCCGGAATCCGCCCGGATCGATCCCCTATATCCTCTTTCTCGGCGGGGATCTGGAGCGAAGGGGGTGGGAGTTGCTGCGGCTCCATCACCTCCTGCCGAAGGCACGTATCATCACGACAGGGTATGAAGGAAGCTTCCAAGAGAGCGATGCGCTACGGAACAGGCGGATCTTTGCCGATACGGGGATTGAGCCTGGGCAGATCATCGCACTTTCCCGACCGAAAGATACCGTCGAAGAGGCGAAAGCGATCAAGAAAATTGTCGGCGACAAACCTTTTATTCTCGTCACCTCAGCCTATCATATGCCAAGAGCCATGATGATCTTCGGGCACGAGGGGCTTCATCCCCTTCCGGCTCCTGCAGATTTTCCGCGTCCGTCCAAACGCTTCTGGGTACTCTTCCCCGGAATAAAAAATCTGGAAAAAACGCAGAAGGCTCTCCACGAATACCTGGGCATTTTGTGGTTGAAGATCAAGGGATATTGATACATTCAGTCTGTCTGTAGGGTCACGTACCGACGCAACGATCCCCCATCGCCTCAGGGTATCCCCGACCGGTGGCAATTCGAATGGAACGTTCAGCCAGTTGCGCTTCGTCCACGCTTTCCAATTGGGGGATCTGCCAGAGCATCGCTTCGTCCCGAAACTCAAATGATCCTTCACGATCCAGATCCCGCAGGATCTCCCGGGCCATATCGGTCACCGAAGAGACTTTGACGATCTCACAGCGGGCATAGCCCGGCAGCGGGAATGTCACCTCCGCCACCCGCAGCGTGGGATCCTCTCCCGGGATCTGCTGAGCCCCAAAAAGCGGCGGTCCCCCTACCGTCGCCTCGGTGAAATCGGGGAGGAACCGGGCCAGATGCATTATGGCCCGACGGGTGCGCTCATCTCTCTCCTTGGCGCTCCAGCCCTTTTCTATCTTCTCCATAAAGTGTTCCGGCAATTTGGGCTGACTGCTCTCTCCGCCACTTCCGACCAATCCGTCGGAGTAGAGAGTGATCTGCTGCGTCATCCCGTGCAACTGTACGTAGCCTCCCGGATAGGGGGTAAACTGCCCCATCCCTCGGGGGGTCCCCCGCTCCCCGTGGAAGATCACTTCGGGCCAGAGGGGTTCACGATCGCTCCAGCGGGAGGTATAGGCGGCTTTGAACTCCACCATCCGCCGTTCCCGAACCCCCAACATATCGTCGATCTCCCCGGTCCGAAAGCCCGCGGCGTTGATGAGATAGTCGGCTTCAATCTCTCCGCCAAACATCCCTGTGCATTGCACTGCGAAGCCTTGCAAACGCTTCTGCACCCCCGTGACTTTCGTCTCACGTAGAATCGTCACGTTGGGCATCGCCTCCAGAGCCAGGCCTGCCCCGGCGGCGAGACGAAAGAGATTGATCCCATACTCCTGCACCAGGATCAGGGGATACTGCACACGCTCCAGGTCCAGATGTCGCGCCAGAGGTATCATCCATTCCCGGGCGTTTCGGGGCCTCTCCACCGCTTCGGATCGGGCCAGCGTTTCGATCTCGCCACGATCGAAAAGGCGGTAATACTCCTCCGGCTCCCCCAGCACCCCGCACTCCGGATCCTCGGCCACCATCCGGGCATAAGCCTCCCGCAACAGCTCCAGTCGCCTCAGAAGCTCCGTAGGTTTCCCGGAGTCCTCCGTCGGCACGGCGATCACCGTCGGACGGCGGTCGATGGCGAAGGGGTAAAGCCGGGCAAAATCGATCGACTGACGCAGCAGGCTTAGACACTGAGCATCGTCGATCTCCCGGTAGAGATTTCCCCCGGCGTGTAGATGACAAAAAGGTGGCCCCGCCACCAGGGTGGGCTGCCGCTCGATCAGCGTCACTTCCTTGCCCAGCTTCCCCAGCAGCAGCGCCGCACTCACCCCGGCCACTCCGCCGCCGACGATGACGATTCGGTTCCTCTTCATCTCGACTCACTCCCTATGGGATCTTTCAAAAAAATCCAGAATCTCCCCGAAGCGCTCTACCACCGCATCGGCCCCCAGATCCCGAACCTCCCGATCGGCGCTGTAGCCGTAGGCGACGACGACGGAGGGGATCCCAGCCGCCCGGGCCGCCAGGATGTCGTTGGAGGAATCGCCGATCATCACCGCAGCTTCAGGTTTGCATCCCAGCACATCGCAGCTGTGCAGCAGCGGGAGCGGATCGGGCTTTTTTCGGGGCAGATCCTCCCCGCCGACGATATAGTCGAAATGGGATTCGATGGCTAGGTTTTTGAGGATCGGAGCGACGAACTGGGAGGGCTTGTTGGTGACGATCGCCATCCGGTAGCCCTGATCCTCTAACTTCTGCAGCGTCTCTTTGACCTCGGGATAGAGCCCCGTGGCATCGTTCAATACCGCCGCGTAGCGCTTCAGAAAGATCTCCATCGCCCGCCGGAAAAGCACCCCCTCCGGTTCCCGGTCGATCTCCCGTCTGCCCACCAGTCCCCGCTTGACCAGCACTGCAGCGCCGTTGCCGATCCAGGTACGAACCGTCGCCTCGTCGTAGGTAGGCAGATCCAGCTCCCGCAGTGTAGCGTTGAGGGCTTTGGCCAGATCGGGCACGCTGTCGATCAGGGTGCCGTCCAGATCGAAAAGGAGCAGCTCTTTGTCGTGAAACATCTATATTCCTGACATTTTTTGCCAGATTTATATCGAAAATCTTCCCCGGCGGCAAGCCTCTTCACCGTTACACAAAAGCTCCACAGAAGATCCGCTATAATCTCTTATCATGAAAAATAAGGAGAACGGATGAAACGATCTGTTTTCGTTCTTTTGGGGCTCCTCTTCCTCAGCGGATTCGCCACAGCCTCCGGATGGCTGCACGACTACGAGGAAGGACTGGAGAAGGCCCAGAAAGAGCATAAACTCGTTTTGATGATGTATGTCAAAAAGACCTGACCGGTCTGCAATCGTATGGAACAGGCTGTTCTACCACAAAAAGATGTTGCAGATCTGCTGGCGAAGCATTTCGTCACGGTCATTCTGGATATCGACGATCACATGCTGCCTGAAGGCTTCGGCTACTTTGCCGTTCCGACCTTCTACGTCATCGATTCCAAGGGGAAAAAGCTTGACCGGGCAGTCGGCGGTGCCGATGCTGAGACTTTTCTGGAGTTTCTCCGAAAATTCGTCAAGGAGTAGCTCCCAACGGGGACGACCCGTCTCCATGATCTTTTCAACCCACTATGCAGTCAAAAGAGACGTATCCAAGCTCAGTCCAAAGGTCCATCATGCAGAGTGAAAACCTGATCATCGGAGGAGGGGTCATCGGCCTCATGACCGCCTATATGCTAATTCGGGCGGGACGGGAGGTTACCGTCATCGACAGGGGACGGATCGAAAACAGCACATCCTTCGGCAATGCCGGATTGCTGAGCGCTTTCGAAAAATCGCCTCTCTCCGCACCGGGTGTCGTCTCCAAGACCCTCAAACTGATGCTCAAGGGCCAAAGCCCCATGTTTCTCAACCCCACACCGGATCCCCACATCTACCGATGGATTCTGAACTTCGTCAAAAATGCCAACGAAGAGCGCCTGAAAAAGACGTTGGCACTCTTCGAGAAATACGGTGAGATCGCAATGGGGTACTACAGGGAGATGCAGGAGGACCTGGGGCTCGATCTCGATTTCCACCGGGAAGGGCTGCTGATGGTCTACACCCTACAGGAGAGTTTCGACGAGCGGCGCCGATCCATCGAAGGAGAAGAAGAGGAAGCATGCGAAGAGAAATACAGCCTCCTCACCCCCTCGGAATGTCGGAACTATCTGCCGCTGCTCAACGACAGGATCGCCGGGGGTATCCTCCTCAAACGCAACGGCCACCTCGATCCCGGACGGATGATGCGAAATCTCAAAGCCTATCTGGAGGGACAGGGCGTGCGTTTCATTCTGGAAGAGGAGATCGTCGATTGGGAGCTGAAAGATCATCGGGTCGTCGCCGCCATTGGAAAAAAAGGCCGTTATCCGGCTCGAAACCTCATTCTCTCCAACGGGGCCGACCGGAGCCTGGCGAAGCAGCTCGGTCGGGATCTGATGATGACCCCGGCCAAAGGGTACAGTATCACTTTCGGGATGGAAGAGTCCCTCAAACCCAGAGTCCCTGCCCTTTTCAACGATCTCTTCATCGCCTGTACGCCCAGGCGGAACGATGTTCGTCTCACCAGCAAACTGGAGCTTGGTTCCAGGGACCCCAGGCCGCTGCAGAAGCGGATCGACAGCTTTTTGAACCATTTCCGGGAATATACCCGGCCTTTCGAAATGCACCATCCCGAAACCTGGGCTGGTTTCCGTCCTCTGACTCCCAACGACCGCCCCCTCGTCGGGCGTGAAGCGCGTTATCCGAACCTCATCTACGCGACCGGTCTGGGCTGGCTGGGGATCACCATGGGACCGGCGGTTGGAGAGATGGTCGCCGATCTGATCCTCCGGGAAGCCCCGGACAAAAAGAGTGACGATATCCTGCTCTTCTCCGGATTCTGGCAGGGTTAGCGCCTTGAAATCCTCGTCGCTTCCGCATCGATACTCTCTTCACGAACCAATTCTGTCAGCGCCTGCTTAAAGAGCTTTCGACTGAGACCAAAGACTTCCCGGATCTCTTCCGGCGAACTCTTATAACCATAGGGCAGCTCCCCTACGGCTTCGTCCAACCTTTCCAGAATCCTTTTCGTCGCTTCCGTCAGTTTCGCATCCCGACCGGGAGGACGAAGGCTCAGATCAAGTTTCTTATCCGGGCGGACCTTGACGATGTAGCCCCGGCGCCGATCTCCGGGCTCGAGTTTCTCGAACGTGTCATTCCCGAAGAGCATCCCTTCGTACTTCCCTTCGACGATGGCTTTGTATCCCAGCGGCGTTTTGGCCAGGATCGTCAGCTCCACCTCCTGACCGGGCTTGAGACCCTTCATCTCCCGGACGAAATATTTCCCCAGCTTCTGCGTCGCGTAGAGCCGCCCTGTCTGCTCGTCCCGACAGACCCGCAGCAGTTTCTTCTCCCCGATGCGGAAGTACTCTTTTTGCTGAGAAAGAGGGACAAAGAGATCCTTGGGCAGTCCCCAGTCGACAAAGGCCCCGTAGGGGCGATAGTCCACCACAGTAAAGAGTCCGTACTCATCCAGCATCGCCCTTGGGCGCTGCGTCGTGGCCACCGGTCGATCCTCCGAATCGTGGTAGAGAAAGACCTCGACCTTCCCTCCCACTTCCATCTCCGGGGTGACATAGGCGTTGGGTAACAGCACCTCCCCACCGTCCGCGGCACGAAGGAAGAGCCCGAATTCACTCCGTTTGTAGATCTCCAGCGTGTTGATCCGCCCGATCTCCAAAGTCTGGGAAAGTGTTTCTCCTCTCTCCTTACTGCTCACTATTCTTTTCTTCTCCACTCGATTTCTCATTTTTCTTTTCTGTTTTCTCATTGGGATCGACAAGATCGCGTCTGCGCCCCTCCTCATCGAACTTCCGCTGAAAATTCCCCCGGACGATCGCAAAAGTGATCCACGCGAAAACAATCATTGCGATAATGTATAGAATATCTCCGAATTTCATAAACACACCTCAAAAATTGGTTATTGGTATATTGGTTATTGGTGTATTGGGGATATTTTCAATCCAAAACCTAACAATCCCATCATTCTCCATTCACCATCCTCAATTCTCAATTAAAATCCCCCCGTTCTGCCGTACCCCTTCGTAGGCCACGATCCCGACGGCGACAGAGAGATTGAGGCTCCTGCCCTGCGCTCCCATGGGGATCGTCACACAATTTTGGGGATGATCCGCTATCAGCATTTCGGGAAGCCCCGAGGTCTCCGAACCGAAGAGCAGCCAGTCCCGGGGTCGGTAGCTCGCTTCCCAGTAGGGACGCGTCGTTTTGGTGGTAGCCAGATGGAAACGCTCGCTGATCGGATGGGCCTGCAAAAACTGTTCCAGTGAATCCCAAACCGTCAGATCCAGCTCTTTCCAGTAATCCAACCCTGCTCTGCGCACCGCCTTTTCACTGATATCGAACCCCAGGGGCTTCACCAGATGCAGCCGCGCCCCCAGGTTGACACAGAGGCGTCCGATGTTGCCGGTATTGGGCGGGATCTGGGGGGAGACGAGGACGATGTTGAACATCAAAAAACAATCGTTTTGTTGCCGTGGATGAAGACCCGGTCGTTGAGGACCAGATTGAGCGCCCGAGAGAGGACCACCTTCTCCACATCCCGGCCGGCGCGCTGCATATCCCGCCAGTCGAAGCGGTGGTTGACCGGGATGACATCCTGGGCGATGATGGGCCCTTCGTCCAGATCGTCAGTGACGAAGTGGGCGGTAGCACCGATGATCTTGACCCCCCGCTCGTAGGCCTGCTTGTAGGGATTGGCTCCTATGAAGGCGGGGAGAAAGGAGTGGTGGATATTGAGGATCTTGCCCGGATAGCGGGCGACGAAAGCGGGAGTGAGGATCCGCATATATTTGGCCAGGACGATCACATCGAAATCGTACTTCTCCAGCTCCTCCATGACCTTCGCCTCATGTTCCTCCCGACTCAGCCCGTCCGCAGGGATGTAGACGAAAGGAATGTCGAAGCGCTCTACCAGTCCCCGCAGCACCTCCCGATTGGCAATCACCGCCTCAATATCCGCCTCCAGCTCCCCGTCGGCATGACGGATCAGGATATCCCCCAGGGCGTGGGACTCCTTGGTAGCCATGAGGACGATCTTTTTCCGACGGGGCGTGATGACCCGGACATTGGCCCCCTCGGGAACCACCGCACGCAGATCCTCCTGCAGACGCTCTTCGTCGAAATTTCCGGTGATCACCGAACGCATGAAGAACTTCCCAGCCTCCTTGTCCACGAACTCCCGGTTGCTGTCGATGTTGAGCCCGTAGTCGTAGAAGACTTTGGAGATCCGATAGACCAGTCCCCGCTCGTCGTTACAGTCGATGAGTACCCGCGCCCGTTCCGCCATGGCCGATCCTTGAAGAATTTTATTCGCGATTATATCGAAGATAAGTGAAGAGCTCTCCAAACCACCATCACGCTATAATTTTCCCAAAAAGCGAAGCCGATGTCCCTTTACGATCCCGAAAAACGCAGCCAAAAAGAAAAAGTCCCCACCGAAGACGGCAGCCTCACCCTCTATTCCGCCGAATTTGACGAGTGTTACCACTCCACCCGAGACGGTGCCCTCAGGGAATCCCTGCACAAACATATCCTCCCCGCCTTCAGCCTGTCCGAAACCGACAAAGAGGAGCTGGTGATCCTGGATGTCTGCTTCGGGCTGGGCTACAACACCTTGGCGACACTCCATTATCTACAGGAACACCCCATTGATGCCAAAGTAAAGATCTACTCCCCCGAATTCGATCGGGATCTGGTGGCATCGCTGACCGACTTCGACTATCCCGAAGTCTTCGCCCCGTTTGCCGAAATTATCCACCGGCTGGCCGAGCAGGGATCCTACCGCGATGAAAAAGTCGAAATCACGATCCTCTTCGGCGATGCGAGAGCGACGATCCCGGAGATTCCGGATCGGATCGATATCGTCTATCAGGATCCGTTCAGTCCGAAGAAAAACCCCCTCCTCTGGACCCGTGAATACTTTGCCGACATCCGGGCCAAAGCCTCGAAGGATCTGATCCTCACCACCTACTCCAGCGCCACGCCGGTGCGGATGGGACTCTACGAAAACGGCTTTCTACTTTATGATACCCCCGGCGACGAAGTCCGCACCGGCACTATCGCTTCTCTCAAGCCCCTCGATCTGAAGCCCGTCGATATGGAGCTCAAAAAACAACGCAATCCCCAGGCGGCTTCCCTGCGGGATGGTATGTTCTACTAACGTCCCCGACATCCTCACTATGGTAAAATCTCTCAAATCTTAAATTGACCCCTCAAAAAACTTCATCAGAGAGGTTTCACTCGATGGCGACAAAGGAGCGCTCAACCCGTTAAACGGGCGCTTGCGTTCGCGACTGCCAGAGCCATCGAGTGAAACCGATTCAAGAATACTGAATCGGGTCGGATAAAAAAGGAAAAATCGGAGTGGATCGGGCGACGGAGATTCTCAACCAAAAGGGCAAACTGCTCACCGAAATCTATTTCGAGCTCCAGCGCTACTACGAAGAGCGTTACGGTCCCGACGCCCTGGTCTTCATCGAAGTGGGCAACTTCTTCGAGGTCTACGAGGTCAACAACGAAGAGCTCAAGATCGGCAAGGCCAAAGAGATCGCCGAGTTCCTCAATATCCAGCTGACACGCAAAAACAAAACCATCCTGGAAAACTCCGTCACCAACCCACTGATGGCCGGCGTCCCCACCATCAGCCTGGAGCGCTATCTGGCCCGGTTGGTCCAGAGCCGCAAATATACCGTCATTTTGGTGCGTCAAAAGGGCACGCCTCCCAAGGTCAAACGCTACATCGGCAACATCATCTCCCCCGGCACCAACTTCGACTACCAGAACGACGCCAGGGAAAACAATATCGTCTCCATCCTCGTAGACGAGAACCGGGGGATCTACTCGGTAGGCTACGCCGCCATCGACGTCACCACCGGAAAGACCCTGGTCAACGAGATCCACTCCACGCGGGACGACCGGACCTTCGCCCTGGATGAGCTCTTTAACCTGCTCCAGAGCTACCACAGCTCCGAAGTGACTCTCACTCTGGTCAACAAAGAGATCGACCGGGAGTGGCTGCTCAACTATCTGGAAATCAAGAACCTTCCCCACAGCTTCAACGAGTCCCACCCCCGTATCGCCTACCAGAACGAACTCTTCGCCCGGGTCTTCGAGATCCGCTCTCTGCTGAGCCCCATCGAATATCTGGATCTGGAGCGCTACCCCCTGACCACCGAGGCCCTGGCGATCCTCATCGACTTCATCATCGAGCACGACGAGAGCCTCATCGAAAAGATGAACCGCCCCCAGTTTCTGGGAAACAACCGCTACCTCTACCTGGGCAATAACGCCCTGGAGCAGCTGGGGGTCGTCAGTCGGGATCCCTCGGAGGTGACGCTGCTGGAGCTTATCGACCGCAGCTCCACGGCCTTTGGCAAGCGGCTGCTCAAGGAACGGCTCCTCAACCCCATCTGCGATCCGGAGAGCCTCAATGCCCGCTACGACCTGAGCGAGCGGGTCGCACCGCGCAGTGAGCAGTTCGCCACCCGTCTCAAGCAGATCTACGACCTGGAGCGCCTGGCACGGCGGATCAAGCTTCGCCGTCTTCATCCGGTGGAGCTGACATATGTTGCCATGTCCATGGAGGGGATCGAAGGGCTCTTCAAGCTCTGCCGGGAGTCGGGGATCGAGGTGGATGACGCCCTGGAGAGCGAGAGCCGGGAGTTCTCCCGCTATCTGGAGCAGAGCTTCGATCTGGAACGCTGCGCCCGCTTCCGCCTGGATCAGATCGACGACAATATTTTCTGTGAAGGGGTCCACCCCGCCATCGACGAGCTGGTGGAGCAGCAGCAGCGGGAACTGGAGAAGATCGAAGCCGTCGCCCGTCACATCGAAGCGCTCTTCGACCGGGACCGGCTCCTTGCCACCACCAACGGCTCGGTGGTCCAAACGGGCTACCTTGAGAGCGAGGGATACCACCTGGTGCTCACCAAAACCCGTTTCAACCAGATCGAGAAGGAGCTCAAAGAGAGCTACGTCACCCTGGAAGGCGAGCATATCTTCCTGAGGGATTTCCGCTTCAAGGTCCTCAAGAGCGTCGTCAAGATTCACGCTCCCGTCTTCGAAGAGATCACCAAACGGATCGAATCGGCCCGGGTCAAGCTGGTGGCCCTGGTCAAGGAGCGCTATCAGCTCAGCCTCGAAGAGATCGAGCGGCGACACTCGCTGCTGCTGGAGCGGTTGGTCGCCTTCATCGCCGATATCGATGTGGCGGTCAGCAACGCCCGCTGTGCCCGCTGGATGCAGCTGAGCCGCCCTATCCTCGAAGAGGGGAACTTCTTCGAAGCCGTCGCCCTGCGCCACCCCATCATCGAAGCCAATGAAAAACACGGGATCTATATCCCCAACGACGTCTACCTGGGAGAACCCAACGGCACGGCCCACGACCACATCATGCTGGATGCTTCCGGCGGCGAAGAGGTCCGGGGGGTCCTGCTCTACGGCATCAACTCCAGCGGCAAATCCTCTCTGATGAAGAGTGTAGGCCTGGCGGTGATCCTGGCCCAGGCGGGCTTTTTCGTCCCGGCGGTGGAGCTGCGGATGGGGATCTTCCGCAAACTCTTCACCCGGATCGTCAGCCGGGACAACCTTTACAAGGGGCTTAGCACCTTCAGTGTGGAGATGTTGGAGCTCAAAAACATCTTCAACCGGGCCGACGAGCGCTCCATTGTCCTGGGCGACGAGATCAGCCAGGGGACCGAAACCCTCTCGGCCCTGGCGATCGTCAGCAGCGCCATTCTGCGCCTGGAGGAGTTGGGGGCCCGTTTCATCTTTGCCAGCCATCTACACCAGCTGGCTGATGTGGAAGCGGTACGCAAGCTCAAGCGGCTGATTTTCCTCCATTTGGGCGTGCGCTACGACGCCGCCACCGATCGGCTCATCTACGACCGAAAGCTCAAGATCGGTCTGGGGGACTCCCTCTATGGCCTGGAGTTCGCCCGCAGCCTTCATATGGACGAGACCTTCCTCCGCCGGGCTTCCGAGATTCGCGAGGAGCTGGTCTCCGGCGGCAGCGAGCTCAAGAAGCTCAAAAAGAAAAAACGCAGCAAATACCACAAAGAACTCTACGTCGCCCAGTGCGCCCTTTGCGACGCCCCCGTGGAGGAGGTCCACCACATCACCCCCCAGCATCTGGCCGACGACGCCGGCCACATCGGCCACTATCACAAAAACCACCGATACAACCTCATTCCGCTGTGCAAAAAACACCATGAGATGGTCCACAAAGGCGAGATCGTCATCAGCGGCTTTGTCATGACCAGCAAAGGATTGCAATTGCATTATGAAGAGAAAGATAAAAGATAGTGGGTAGTGGGTAGTGGGTAGTGGGTAGTTTATACTACCTTATAAAAATTGTCAAACCATCCTCCATCCTCAATTCTCAATTCTCAATTCTCCATCCTCAAAAATCCCCCTCTCAGCCCCCTTTGGATAAACTATCTATTGATTTTTCCGGGATAATCCCGGGACTTTTATATTGGGAGTATGAGAATGACAGAAGCGAAATATATCTGGATGGACGGGGAGCTGGTTCCCTGGCAGGAAGCCAAGGTTCATGTCCTGACCCATACCCTCCATTACGGCAACGCCGTCTTCGAAGGGACCCGGGCCTATCAGACCGCTGACGGTCTGGCGATCTTCCGTCTCGAAGATCACTGCCGCCGCCTTTACAACAGCGCCAAGATCGTCGCCATCGAGCCCAACATCGACTACGAGACCGTCCAGCAGGCCCACATCGACCTGTTACGGGCTAACGAATTCGCCGGCAACGTCTATATCCGGCCCCTGATCTATCTGGGCTACGGCGTCATGGGGCTCTACCACAAGCATGCCCCCGTCAACACCATGATCGCTGCCTGGGAGTGGGGAGCCTATCTGGGTGAAGAGGGGCTGGAGAACGGGATCAAGGTCTGCACCTCCTCCATCACCCGCAACCCCAACCGCTCCACCTTCGGCAAAGCCAAAGCCGCCGCGAATTACCTCAACAGCCAAATGGCCAAATACGAAGCGATCGAAAACGGTTTCGAGGAGGCCCTGATGCTGGACGAGAACGGTTTCGCGGCTGAAGGAACCGGCGAGTGTCTCTTTATCGTCCGCGATGGCAGACTGATCTCCCCTCCCAACGACAACTCCCTGGAGTCCATCACCCAGGCAACGGTCCTGGAACTGGCCCGGGATATGGGGATCGAGATTGAACGGCGCAATATCACCCGGGACGAGATCTATATCTGTGACGAAGCCTTTTTCACCGGAACCGCCGCCGAACTGACCCCCATCAATTCCCTGGATCACAGAGTCATCGGTAACGGCCGCCGCGGCCCCGTCACCGAGAAACTCCAAAGCGCCTATTTCGACGTGGTCTACGGACGCAACGAGAAATACAAGAACTACCTGACATTCATCTAGATGCATGTCAGGTAGTTCAATGAATAATTAATAGTTAATAATTAATAATTTCGGGTGGTGTTTCTTCGAAGCACTTCTTTGCAATATTATTTGAAAAATAGCGTTGCCACCGCAACGCATACCCCAACCATTCACTATTAATTATTAACTATTAACTAAATCCAAAGGATTCCCATGCCCGCCGATCTCAACGACTACTTCAAAAAACGTAAATCACCGGGCTCCGAACCCGAACAGGACAACTCCGGCAACGGAAACAACGGTGGCGGAGGACCAGACTTCCAAAGCCCCTTTTCCGGCGGAGGGAATACCCGCCTTGTCATCATCTTCGGGATCGTTCTGATCCTGATCCTGGGCTTCTTCACCTTCAAACCCTTTACCATCATCAATTCAGGTGAAGTGGGGATCAAGGTCACCACCGGAAAATTCCAGGAGAAACCACTGCAACCGGGACTCCATTTCTTTATCCCCGTTTTCGAAAAGATCATCCCCGTCAATACCCGGGTGCGGATGATCACCTATTCCAACCAGACCCGCCCCAATGTCAGTGAAGGATACTCCCGCTACGAAGGGGGTCTCAAGCGCAATCCCGCGATCCGGGTGATGGATTCGAGGGGACTGGATGTCGATATCGACCTGGCGGTCCAGTACCACCTCCGTCCCGAGACCGCTCCCCAGACCATCGCCACCTGGGGAACGGCCTGGGAGGACAAGATCATCAACACCAAAGTCAGGGAAATCGTCCGGGATGTCATCGGTAAATATGCTGCCGAGAATCTGCCTCAGAAGCGGACCGAGATCGCCAAGGAGATCCAGGAGCGGGTCCGCAAAGCCGTCGAGTCCATCCCCGGCAAACCGGTGGTCCTGGATTCGGTGGAGCTTCGTAATATCGAACTGCCCCCCAAAATCAAACAGAAGATCGAAGAGCTCCAGGCCGAAAAACAGAACGTCATGATCGCCGAGCAGCAGAAAGACCGGGCCAAACGGGAAGCGGAACGCAAAGCGGAGATCGCACGGGGTGAAGCCCAGAAGAAACGGATCGAGGCCCAGGGATTCGCCGACAAAATCCGGATCGAAGCCACCGCCCAGGCCAAGGCCAACAAACTGATCTCCGAATCCCTGACCCCCGCCCTGCTCCAGCTGGAGCAGATCAAGACCCAAAAGGCCTTCAACGACGCGCTGCGGGTCAACAAGGATGCCAAGATCTTCCTGACCCCCGGCGGTGCCGTCCCCAATATCTGGGTCGACACCAAAGGCCGGGAGCAGAAGGCGACATCAACTCAAGATCAGTGAGGAGTGAGGAGTGAAGAGTGAGGAGTAGATTGAATTCTTCTCAACACTCAGCACTCAACGCTCAACACTGATGATTTCGGAGAAATCATCATGAACATCGACTGGAACAAAACTCCTCTCATCCCCGCCATCGCCCAGGAGGCCGACAGCGGCGAAGTCCTGATGCTGGCCTATATGAACGAAGAGGCCTACCGGCTCACCCTGGAGACGGGCTACGCCCACTACTTCAGCCGCTCCAGACAGCGGATCTGGAAAAAGGGCGAGAGCTCCGGCCATACCCAGAGGGTCCGGGATCTGCTCATCGACTGCGACGCCGACACGGTCCTGCTGAAAGTGGAGCAAAAAGGGGTCGCCTGCCATACCGGCCGCCCCAGCTGTTTCTTCACCTCCGTCACCCAGGGCAAAGTGATAGCGGACAAAGCGGTAAATACCGACGCGATCTACAGCGTCGTGGACACTCTCTATCACACCATTCTTGAGCGCAAAAGCTCCGGTGGAGAGAAATCCTGGACCCGCAAGCTGCTGAACGACAAAGAGCTGCTGCTCAGCAAGATCCGGGAAGAGGCCGACGAACTGGCCACCGCCATCGACGAGGAGAGCGACGAGCAGGTGATCTACGAAGCCGCCGACCTGCTCTACCACGCCCTGGTCGGCCTGGGCTATCGGGAGATCTCCCCCGACCGGGTCAAACAGGAACTCGCCCGCCGTTTCGGAATGAGCGGGATTGAAGAGAAGGAGAGCCGCAAAAAATAATTTTGCGGCTCTCCTTTGTTATTAGTTATTGGTGTATTGGTTATTGGGAGCGCCTTCGGCGCAGATGTAGGTTGGGCTACTGCCCAACCTACACAAACATACGGTTGGAACACACAGGGTCTTGCGCCACACATGGCACACATTGAAAGACGGCAGTATTTCGCGTTTTCTTTTTCTTTGCTTCGTTTCTCTTTTCTTTGTCGCGAAACAAAGAAAAAGAAATGAAGAGGAAACCTGACAAAGCTCAAAAATTACAAAAGGAACTATATTTATTCTATGAGATATAAAATCATACTACTGACCCTTGCCCTGTTTATCGGAAGTCTGAACGCCGACGAACTCTTCCACCCTTCCCAGCTCAAAGATACCTCGGAAGAGTATCGAAAACCCGATGCCTACGGCTCCTTCGGTTTCGGAATGCGCTCTGAGGTCCGGGCCCTCTACCTCAACCGCCATACTGCCAAACCCAGCACCCCGCAATTCAGGCGTGCCCTCAAGATCATCGAAACGACTCCGATGAACGCCCTGATTATCGATATGAAAAACGTCAAAGGTGATCTGACCTATCACAGCAGTTTTTCCGAAGCCAAACGGGCCAGAGCTTCCCGATATGCCACGATACACAATGTCCGTGCTTATGTACAAAATCTCAAAGCCAGAGGGATCTATCTCATCGCCCGCATCGCCGTCTTCAAAGACAGGCGTCAGGCCCGTACCTACCCCTCCCGCGCCGTCCACGGCCCCGGCGGCGGGGTCTGGCGGGACCGGCATGGGGAGATGTGGGTCGATCCTTTCGACCCGAGAGCGAGGAACTACACGCTGGAGATCGCCGAAGAGGTGGCCCGTCTGGGCTTCGACGAGATCAACTTCGACTATATCCGTTTTCCGGCCCACAAGGGACTGCGCTACGATCGGGCCGATACTCAGGCCAACCGGGTCGCCGCCATCGACACTTTCCTCCAGGAGGCCGAAAATCGGCTCCATCCTCTCGGCGTCAAAGTCTCCGTGGATGTCTTCGGCTATGTCCTCTGGAACCGTACCGACACCCATATCGGTCAGATCCTGGAGCGGATGGCCCCCCATGTGGATTATATCTGCCCCATGCTCTATCCGTCAGGATTCCGGCGGGGAAGCGTCACCTTCTCCAACCCGGCGGCCCATCCCTACGACATCGTTCGCATCAGCCTCCAAAAAGGGATCGCCCGCGGTGTGGCTCCTTCCAAATTCCGCCCCTGGCTCCAGGCTTTCCGGGACTATGCTTTCAGTCGGCACCAATACCGGGAACACGAGATCGCCGCCCAGATCCGTGCCGCCGAAAAACTGGGAGCCTCGGGGTGGCTGCTCTGGAACCCCTCCAGCCGATTCTCCTATGTCAACGAACGGATGTTCGCCCTCATAGGATATGACGGAGTGGAAGCACCCAGCGCCGCCCGCTACACCCCCCGAACCACCCGTACCGAAAGGCGAGAAATCGCTGCGTCGAACCGTCGGAAAAGAAACATCAGGAAAAAGGCGGGGGCTCCGGCAAGACCTTCGCCTCTTGAGATCCTTCGGGGACACTGACCCATGTCTTACCGGCTCAACAACCTCAAAAATGCTCTCCATGGCTTTTTCCTCTCGGTGGCCACCACCGTCGCTGAACCCACGACGATCCTCCCGCTGATCGTCCACCACTTCAGCTCCAACCTGATCCTGGTGGGGCTCTTCGCTTCGCTCCTGCGCGGCGGGGCCATCGCCGTGCAACTCGTAGCCGCCTTCTACGCCCAGAGCTATGCCCGGGTCATGCCACTGATGCGCCTGGTCTTTCTCTTTCGTTTCCTCTTCTGGTTTCTCATCGGGGCGGCGATCCACTTCGTCGGCGACCGCAACCCCACCCTCACCCTCTGGCTCATCGGGATCGGACTCTTCGGATTCAGCTTCGTCGCCGGCTTCGGCGGGATCTATTTCAAAGAGATCATCGCCAAGGTCTTCACCAGGGAGCAGCGGGGACGCACCATGGCCGACCGGCAACTCTGGTCGTCGGTGGGTGCCATCATCAGCGGCGGCATCGCCGGCTGGGTCCTGCAGCGTTTTCAAGCCCCGGAGAACTACGCCATGCTCTTCATGCTCAGCGCTTTTCTCATGGCCATCGGATTGATCGCCTTCGCCACCATCGAGGAGCCTCCAAAAGCCAAGGTGAGCCAAAGAGAAGAGAGTTTCCTCCATTTTCTGCACAATGCCTGGGGCATCCTGCAAGGTGACCGGAGGCTTCAGATCCAGATCGCAGCCTCGCTCCTGGGGTACTCCTTCCTCCTGGCCATGCCCTTCGTCATCCTCCAGGCCAAACAGACCATCCATCTCAGCGGCTGGCTCGTGGGAAGCTTCATCACCGTTCAGATGATCGGCAGCGTCCTGGGGAACTTCTTTCTCTGGAAACGCTTCAGCGGCCGCTATGTCCGAATGCTTCAGACCGCCTACAGCCTGATGATCACCGCTTTTCTCCTGGCCTTTTTCGCCGACAACGCCTGGCTCTACGCGCTGATCTTTCTGCTCTTCGGCATCGGTATCGACGGCTTCCGCAACGCCGACATGAACCTGGTCCTCGAGATCGCTCCCGAGGAGAAGCGCCCCGTCTATGTAGCCATCCAATCCACCATCGTTTCGGTGGGACTTTTCTTTTCGATCCCCGGAGGTTTCATCCTCGAATGGTTCGGTTACCCTGTCCTCTACAGTGTCACGTTGACGATGCTGGGATCGGGTCTCTATTTCGTCCATCGACTCAAAGAGCATTTGCCGCAGGAACGGTGATTCAGTCGCAAGCACGGCCCTGCGGGCCTCACGTTGCAAGTCACAGGAGAGGTTCTAGTGTTAGGTGCCATGTGTTACAAAAAGTGTTGACGCAACACATGGTAGAACAAAAGTGACGTCAGTCTTTCGCGTTTTCTTTTTCTTTGCTTCGTTTGAAGTGATATTAACACTACGTTAAACTTGAGTCTATATCCTTCAAGTTGAAGAAGATTGAAAACCTTCACACATCCAAAAGAAAGGAGAATCTCATGAAACGTTTCAGCAAGATACTCCCCCTGCTCATCGCCGGTACGACCCTCGGTTTTGCCAGTGCCACCACCACACCCGCCACGGCCCAGAACCCGGCAACTGCCGATCCTTTCGCCCAGATGGAACGGATCTTTCAGATGCAGATGAAGCAGATGGAACAGATGCGCCGTCAGATGGATGCCATGTTCCGTAACTTCGAGCAGAACTTCCAGGCTCCCTCCATCGTCAACACCCCGATCCTGGTCCACTCATCAGGGGTCCTCAGCTCCGGGTTCAAGGACAAAGGGGACCATTACGAACTGCAGATCAAAGTGGGAGATCTGAAAAACTCCAAGATCAAGATCACCACCGAAAACGGCATGCTTACTGTTGAAGTGACCGAGAACAGAAAGGTGGAGAAGACCACCGGCAACTACGGCAAGATCATCAGCTATGCCAACAGCAGCTCTGTTCAGAGCTTCACGCTGCCTGACGACGCCGATACCTCCCAGATCAAGGCGGAACAGCAGGACAATACGATCCTGATCACCATCCCCAAAAAGGCAGCGGCCAAGAGCAAGGCGAAAATAATTCCCATCAAGAAAAATACAAAAGAGGAGAGTAAGCAGCCTCAGGAGCAAACCTCCAAGACACCCGCTTCCAAGTAAACGTCATCGGAGGAGGTTCCCCTCTCCTCTCACTTTTCCCCACTTTCCTTTTTTTACTTTTGCTACAATTCTCTAGAGTGGCTGAAAAACCCGGTTTGATCGAAAAGACGTGTACGATCGACAGCCGATGCCGATGATCCGGCAGAGGCGGAAGAGGAAGAAGGATACGAAAATGAGGAGAGGGTGGATACTGTCCGCGTTTTTGTGGACCGCAGCACTCTGTGCGATGGAAGAACCTCCCCACAGCACCGACAGTGTGCTCACGGAGGATCCCATCCTGCAGGAACTTCAGCAGATCTCACAAGCGGATCGAACTCCCGGGAAACCGGAAGCAAACAGTACCCGGGCTCTCTCCCCGCAGGGCGAAGATCATCGTACAGTCCAATCAACCGATACCAACCTGTCCGATACGAGGGAGTCGAAAGTTCCCGATACTGCAGAACATGGTAGTGAAGCGCGACCCCCGGAAGCCTCCTCCACCCCTGATCCCCACCCGGTCACCTACGATCCCCACACTTATCTGGGACTCAAAAAGGTCCCCCTTCAGCCCGCCGATCCCGTCGATCCCCGACGCTACCTCTCCCTCAAGCGCATCGTCGATCCCATGCCGGAAGAGTACGCCAAAACCTACCTGAAGATGAAAACGCTGCTCAATCCCACCCAAACCTACGTCATCGTCCATATCGACAAACCCCGTCAACAGATGCGCGTCTATCTGGACAACGACTACATCGGCGGATGGAAGGTCTCAACGGCACGGCGGGGCTACTGGACCCCCACCGGAGTCTATCGCCCCTATACACTGCATCGGATGCACTACTCCCGCAAATACCACCACTCCCCCATGCCCTGGTCGGTCTTTTTCAAAGGGGGCTACGCCATCCACGGAACCAACGCTATCCGCCGCCTGGGACGTCCCGCCTCCCACGGCTGTGTCCGCGTCCATCCCCGTAACGCCAAGATCCTCTACCAGCTCATCCGCCGCTACGGCAAACAGAACACCCGGATCATTATCAACGGGTAACTCAGACAAGAGTCAATTTCCTTTGTCCCCTCTATGACACTGTGCAGAGAATCTGATACAAACCGAATCCATATCCGAATTTCTGAAAATCGCTATGACCGATAAGGAGTGGAGTGGGAGATAAAAAGTCTGAAGCAGGATACTTGGTGTGGTGGTATAAGGTGAACGGGAGAGCTTAGAGCTCTTCCGCTTTGTGGACATCGTAGAGGATATCGTCCCAGGGGTGGCGGTACATGGGCATCGCCAGGCGTTTCTCGTCCAGGACATGGCCGATGAAGCCGATAGTCCGTCCCAGAATGAAGAAGGCGTTGAGGGTTCCCGACTCGATGAACTCGTCGATCTCCTCTTCGTGATAGCCCAGAGAGCGCCACATATCCACCATCAGGATCCCGATGGTCCCGTCCACGTTGAGGATCAGGTTGTCCTTTTTGGAGGTGGTCAGCTGTTCCACGGTCAGGGCATAGTCCAGCAGCGGCGTTTCGGGGAAATGCTCTGCCGCGAACTTCTTGAGTCCTTCGACCCGCAGGTCGGGATTGCGCAGAGACTTGATCCGGTGACCGATACCGGGAATGGGGATCCCCTCTTTCTTCATGTAGGCCAGGAACTCGGCGGGAGTCATATCGTTGTCGTGGGCATACTTGAAGTATTTGGCCGCTCCGTCGATAGCGCCGCCGAAGCGGGGACCGATGGTGAGCAGTCCGGTCACCAGGGACTCCACGACACTCTTGCCGGCACGGGCCGTGACCTTGGCGTTGTGGGCACCGGAAACGGCGGGGCCGTGATCGGCGACGGTCTTGATAACCGTTTCGATGAAATCGACCGCCCAGCGGGGATAGACCTTCTTGAACCAGAGCAGGCTTACAACGTCCCCGATGGTCTTGCCGGTATCGGGAGTGGCCACGGAGCTGATGGGATAGCCGGCATAGGTGGCCTCTTCGCCCCGGTCGTCACTGATGGTACAGATGAAGTTTTTGGGCCGGCGCACCTTGGGAATGGTGCGGATCTCGGGCTCTTCGATCTCCAGGATCACCCCTTCGTTGTAGAGCTTGGTATAGACCTCGTTGATGACACGGGGCAGATCGTTGAAGCTCTCGGGGACATGGATCCCCGCTTCGCGCATCGCCTCGTTTTTCGCTGCCGCGGTCTCACGCTCGGCGTTGGCGGAAGCTCCCGCATGGCCGAACTGGACGCCGCTGCTGAAGTGCTTGGCGATGGTCCCGATACACCAGGCGATGACCGGCTTGGTGATCTTGCCCGACTTGACCGCTTCGATCACTTTGTACTCTTCGGTTCCCCCGACCTCACCCAGGAGGATCATATATTTGACATCCGGGTTGCTCTCCATGCGGAGCATGTTGTCGATGAAGACCGAGCCGACGAAGCGGTCGCCACCGATGGCCACACCCTCGGCGATACCGTCGGCATTGAGGGCGATGATGTTACAGAGCTCGTTAAACAGACCGCCGGAGCGGGTCACCAGACCGGCACTTCCGGCCCGGTGGAGCTTGGACTTGATGATGTTCTCGATGGTTCCGCCGATGTTGGCAATCTTGAAGGCGCCGGGAGCGATGGCACCGACGGTCGCGGGTCCGATGACGGTGACGCCCGCATCTCTGGCCGCCTGGTTCATGGTCCGTGCCAGCCGCTCGGGGATCCCTTCGGCGGTGACCATGATCACCCGGAACTGATTGGGGATGGCGATCGCCTCCATGGTCACGTCATAGGCCGTCCGGAAGGAGGCGAAGTTCAGCAGGACGTCAGCGTTGGGATGAGCCTCCACCGCCTCCTTGGTACTGCGGAAGACATCGATCATGATCTCATCAGGACCCCAGAAGAACTTCTCGAACTTGGCACTGCTGGTCGGCGCCACGATCGCGGCGACGGAGGGCGTCTCCCGATTGATCACATAGTCGTAGTCCAGCATCCGCTGGATCGCACTCTTGTTGTTGTTCCAGAAAATCGCCTGGGTATCCCGTGTAAAAAGTCTGCTCATAATATTCCTCTCCTCCCTTACTTCTTCTCGTCTTCGAGTGCCATACGGACAATGTCGGTCACGTGGGTCTCAGGGCCGTAGACATGGATCTCCAGTCCCAGACGCTCCGCCGCCTCTTTCATATCCTGGAGGCCCTTTTCATAGTTGGGGCCGCCCCGGCGTACGTAGATCTTGGTGTTGTGCTCCTTGAGCTTGGGTGCCCACTTCTCCAGAGCGTTGATGATCCCGGTGAAGGTCTTGGCCACGTCGGTGAAGTTGGCGATGGCGCCACCGATGATGAGGATCTTGCCTCGGGGATCGGGATAGCGGGTCATCAGATCGAAGATGGTCTCGGCGTAGAACTGGGTCTCACCGGTGGTGGGG
>JALWZI010000044.1 GCA_027002755.1 Campylobacteraceae bacterium
ATCGCCATCCAGCACGAGATGGATCATCTCGACGGCAAAATCTTCGTAGAGAAGCTCTCGCTTCTCAAAAGGAAAAAGTTCGAAAAAGAGTGGAAGAAACGTCAGAAGAAAAAGTAGTACAGTTTTTTTCTTCCCTTCCTCCTCCTCTCCCTCTTCCGATTCTTCGATATGTCAATCCGTCATTTTTTTCTCTATGAGATCATAATCTGTGCATACTTGCAGAATGAGTACAGTAGAAAAGAGAGAAACCGTGGAGAAAAAAGAGGTGTTGCTGCCGGAGACGGTAGCCATCAATACGATCGCCAGTGCCACGCTGGAAGGGGTGACGGCCCGTCCCATTACCGTGGAGGCCACCTTTACCAAGGGCCTGCCGGGCTTCAGTGTGGTGGGATTGGCCGGCAACGATATCCAGGAGGCGAGAGAACGGGTCAAGGCGGCCCTGATCATCAACGGCTTTGTTTTTCCACCCTTGAAAATAACGGTAAATCTCGCTCCCAGCGATTACAGGAAGTCCGGAACCCACTTCGATCTGCCCATTGCCCTGCTGATCGCGCTCAACAAAGAATCCATCGAGCGGGAGGATCTCTATGTCTTCGGCGAGCTGGGACTTGACGGTCGAATCAAAAGTAGCTCCCAGCTCTTTCCTCTCTTGCTTTCGCTCAAGGAGCAGGGAAAGATCCGTCGGGCGATGGTCCCGGCCGAGGCGATGGAGTATCTGCGGCATATTCCGGGGATCGAGTATCTACCGGTGGCCAATCTCCAGGAGGCGATCGCGGCACTGCGGGGAGAACCCGGCATGGTCACGCCCGAGGGGAGCGACTACGAGGGAGAGGTGCTGGAGCTGAAGGGGATCCGCTACTTCTATCGCCGGGAGTATCCGGAGGATTTCGCCGAGGTCAAAGGGCAGGAGCTGGCCAAACGGGCGGCCCTCATCGCCGCGGCCGGGATGCACAATTTTCTGATGGAGGGGAGCCCCGGCTGCGGCAAGAGTATGATCGCCAAACGGCTGCGCCATATCCTCCCTCCCCTGACCGAGGCGGAGCTGCTGGCGGTGGCCAAACATCAGTTCCTTGACGGTCAGACCCCTGATTTCCGTCCGTTGCGCCCGGCAAGGTCACCTCATCACACCGCCACTTCCGCTTCGATCTTCGGGGGAGGTACGCACCAGGCAAAAATAGGAGAAGTCGCCTTGGCGCATTTCGGGATGATTTTCTTTGATGAACTTCCCCACTTTTCCAAAAATGTCCTGGAGGCACTCCGGGAGCCGATGCAGGACCGGCGGGTCCATATCGCCCGGGTCAACAGCAAGGTCAGTTACGAAGCGGACTTCATGTTCGTCGCGGCGATGAACCCCTGCCCCTGCGGTAATCTGCTGGCCAAAGAGCGGACCTGCCGCTGCAGCGAGGCGGAGATCAAACGTTACCGCAACCGTCTCTCCGACCCCTTTCTGGATCGGATCGATCTTTTTGTGACGATGCAGGAGGTGGAAGCGGAGGATCGGGGATCGGTCAGCTCCGCCCAGATGCACGAGGAGGTTCTGGCAGCGTTCACGCGGCAGAAGGAACGGGGGCAGGCACGGCTCAACGGCAAGCTGAACGAAGCGGAAGTGGAGCGCTTTTGCCGGCTGGATCCGGAGGCGGAGCAGATTCTGGCTCAGGCGGTTCAACGCTTTGCCCTCTCCCACCGCTCCATCGTCAGTATCAAAAAAGTAGCCCGGACCATCGCCGATCTGGAGGGAACGGAACGGATCGGGCGGAAGGCGCTACTGGAGGCACTGAGCTATCGACGGCGAAAATGAATTTTCGAGTGGAGGATGGGGAATTGAGAATGGAGGATGGACAACTTAGAAGATCGCCGTGATCACTTTGACAACGATAAAACCTCCGATGACCAGCCAGACAAACATCCCCAGGGCAGTGTAGAGGGGCGCCATCCCCAGCCCTTTGAACTTGGCGAAGCGGGTCCCCATCCCCAGAGCGGTCATGGCCATGGTCAGCAAAAAGGTATCGACGTCGTTGATCCAACCCACCAGCACCGTCGGCAGGATATGCAGGGAGTTGAAAGCGGCCATACCCAGGAAGTAGACGGCGAACCAGGGGATGACCAGCTTCACCACCGCCCCTTCTCCTCCACTCCGGGCCGCTTTGCGGGAGAGGTAGAGCCCCAGAAGGATCAGCATCGGGGCGATGAGCAGGACCCGGGTCATCTTGACGATGACGGCGTTGTTGGCCATCTCGGTACCGGGGCCGTTGATCCCCGCTGCGGCGACCACCTGGGCCACCTCGTGGACCGTCCCGCCCACGTAGATGCCGTACTGTTCGGGGCTGAGATGCAGCAATCCCTGGGCATGCTGGAAAAGACCGGCATATAGCAGCGGATAAAGGAACATGGAGAGGGTTCCGAAGAGGACCACCATACTGA
>JALWZI010000045.1 GCA_027002755.1 Campylobacteraceae bacterium
CCACACTGAATCGCGTCTGCCGCTGCCCCACCATATTGTTGGCGGCGACGAAGAGCTTGTCGCTGGCCAGCTTGGTCGCGCCGTAGAGGTTGATCGGATTGGCCGCCTTGTCGGTCGAAAGGGCGATCACCTTCTCCACATCGTTCGCCAGGGCCGCCTTGATGACGTTCTCGGCGCCGGAGACATTGGTCTTGATGCACTCCATCGGGTTGTATTCGGCGGCCGGGACCTGTTTGAGTGCCGCAGCGTGAATCACGAAATCCACTCCTTCCATGGCCTCTTTCATCCGTTCGGCATCCCGTACATCCCCGATAAAATAACGCATACAGGGGTCGTTGAACTTCTGCTGCATCTCGAACTGCTTCAGCTCGTCCCGGCTGAAGATGATGATCTTGTTGGGACGATACCGCTTCAGGATCGTCTCGGTATATTTTTTTCCGAAACTCCCGGTACCTCCGGTGATCAGAATGTTTTTTCCGTTGAACATGTTTTATCGGCCTTTGATATCGTTCCCCGATCCCTGACGGGTACGCTCCCGCTGGCTCACGGGTGCGTGCGAACTGCAATATAATTTGGCTATAATTCTATCCAAAACTGGATTGCACACCCTTGAAGTTCCTCCTTGTCAAACTCAACCATATCGGTGACACACTGATCATGACACCGACCATCCATGCCATCAGAGAAGCCTATCCCGATGCCCGGATCGATGTGGTGGTGCGCAAGGGGTGTGAAGGGGTTCTCGAAGGCAATCCCGATATCGACAACGTTTTCACGATCGCCCGCCCCGAAAAAGAGCGAAGAAACCCTCTGGAGGGGCTCAGAGAGAACATCAGACTCTTCGCTTCCACCGCATTCCGACGGTATGACTACGCTTTTGACCTTTCCAATTCGGATCGGGCGAAACTCATCATCGCCCTGAGTTTTGCCAAACACCGCGGCATCAACCGCTGGCATGCAAAACTGGGATGGAAAAAGTATCTCTTCACTGATTTCAGCGATTATGCCTGGGGGAAGTCCCACCGGGTACTGCAGGATTTCGTCACTGTCAAGGATATCCTCGGTTTCGAACAGGAGGCCGGGCCGTTACGGATCTCGACAGAAGGGATCGACCTTCCGTCACTGCAACAGCGCTTCCGTCTCGGTGCAAAGCCCTATATCGTCATCCATGCAACAAGTCGCTGGAGTTTCAAGGAGTGGGAACCCGCACGTTGGCGCGAAGTGATCAGGGCGTTGGTCGCTTCCGGGTACGATATCCTATTGAGCTGCGGTCCGGACCCCAGAGAGATCGCTACCACCGCCACACTGGCCGAGGGCTTTCCGGAAGTACGACTCACCCGGGGGGGAACGTCCCTGCGGGAGCTGGCCGCCCTCATCGGGGGGGCCGAAGCCTTCCTGGGCGTGGATACGGTGGCGATGCACATCGCCGCCGCCGTGGGGACACCCGTTGTCGCACTCTTCGGACCGAGCAGCGAATGGAGCTGGGCGCCGTGGAAAGTTCCCCAGCGCCTGATCCTCGGTGACTGCCCCTGCAAGATCACCCGCAAGTTCGTTTGTGACAAATCCCGTCTGCTCCCCTGCATGGAGAGCATCCGTCCTCCGGAGGTCATCGAGGCCGTCAAAGAACTCATCGAAGGAACTGCCGCAGCATGAAAGAGAAAAAACGTGTCGTCATCCTGGTGGACAATAAAAAAAGGGACCTGCCCGGTGCTGCGCTGCTGGCCTATCATCTGGAAAAACGGGGGATCGAGTGTTTTCTGCAACCCCTGGGCGGATGGCGGGCATCTTTGGCCGCTTTCAAACCCCATTTCATTCTCTTCAACCACCTTCTGGGTTCGCACCTCGTCCAATACTCCCGGGAACTTCACCGGATGGGGGTCAAAGTAGGCGTCCTGCCCAATGAAGGGATCCTCTACAATGAAGAGGTCCTGGAGTTCAATGCCAGCAAATTTCACAACGATGCCCACATCGACCATTTCTTTGTCTGGAACGAGGCCCACAAAAAGGCCATAGAGCACGGAAACAACGGTTCGATCCGGAATGTCCATGTGGTGGGCGTGCCCCGGTTCGATTTCTATTTCGAACCCCTCCGGCCCCCGAAGCGATCCCCCTATCCCACGCTTCTCGTCTGCAGCAATTTCGTCTTCGCCCAGTACAAGGAGATGGATCCCGATGTGGCCGATCGGCTCTTCGCCCCCTGGAAAGATCGGGTCTCCTCCTATCGGGACTACTGGAGCCTGATCGAGACCAACCACCGTTCACGCGCGATGTTCCTTCCATTCCTCGAGACCCTGGCGGCCCAAGAGAAATACCATATCATCTTCAAACCCCATCCGGGGGAAGATGCGGGATTCTACGATCGCTGGTATGCCGGACTGGATGAAACAGCCCGGCGATGGATCACCCTGGAGAAGGAAAAATACATCTGGGAGCTCATCCCCCAGTGCGATGCGGAGATCGCATGTGAGACCTGTACGACCACGCTGGAGAGCTGGATCTGCCAAAAGCCGACCATCGAACTGCTTCTGACCAAGCATCCGGTCTTCTATCACGATTTCCTCAGCCGGATGACGCTCACCTGTGAGGATCCGTCCCGGATCGTCCAGACCGTGGAACAGGCATTGGGCGGCAGAGAAGAGAACCGTTTTGCTGAAGCAAGAAAAAACCATCTGGCCAAATGGTGTGACTCCCCTGACGGTCATGCTACCGAAAAGCTGGCGACCATCATCGCAGATTCTGTCGCGAACACCACTCCCGATTTCTCCGGTATCGACTGGAAACATCGGAGAAAAGGCCTGAAACTCCGGGCGATGAATACCCTGGGGTTCGCCTACAATTTCAACCCGGCCGCCGTTGTCGATTTCTCGCCTCTACCGAAACTGAACCCGGAGAAAATAAAATATCATCGAAAAAACATTACCCCCTCGGATGTGGAGACCTGGAAGAAGAAAATAGAGGCTTTGATGGCACGAAATGATGGAGAGAGCGATCATGCAACAGAGTAACGACGCTTCTCTCGGTCGGATCCTCCTTTTCAACAATGCCCTCTCCGGAGGAGCCGGTCGTTCCATTCTCACCCTCGCTCAGGCCCTGGATCGGGAGGGGTTCGCCGTTCACCTTGCCATCTACGAATCGAAGATCGATTATCCGGTTCCCGAGTCGATCGTACTCCATCGTCTTTCAACCGAAGAAAAGAACAAAAAGACCGTCGCAGAAGCTCTCAAACAACTCCTGGACAAACACGGCCCTTTCGATATGGTCATGTCCAACTCCTCTCCCGCCAACAGGATCCTTTCAATGATCGATCCCCCGGGTACGATCCACTGCATCAGAAGCGCCGAAACAAAACGGTTCCCCGATACACCCATGGGTCGTCTCAGATCGATGTGGAGACGACGGCGATACCGACGGCTTTATGACGGGAAAAGACTTCTGACGGTCTCTTCAGGTCTGGAGAGTTATATCATCCGGGACCTGGGAGCCAGACCCGCATCTATCCGCACCATCTACAACCCTTTCGAACTTGCAGAGATCCGACGTTTGGCCGCAACAGAGGATCCCGAGATCCCCACGGGAGAGTTTCTGATCCATGTGGGCAGACTCGATCTCGTCCACAAACGCCAGGATGTCCTGCTCGAAGCCTATAAACTTGCGGATCCCCCCATGCCGCTTGTCTTGCTTGGAGAGGGAAGGGACGGAGAGAAAATTCGTCATCTCATCAAGCATCTGGGGCTGGAAAAGAGAGTGAGCCTGATCGGCAGGAGATCCAACCCCTACCCCTGGATCTCCAAAGCGCGTCTCCTGATCCTCTCATCGGACTTCGAGGGATTTCCCAGGGTGTTGATCGAAGCCTTCGCACTCGAGACTCCCGTTGTCAGTACCGATTGTCCCAGCGGTCCCTCGGATATTCTGACCGGAGATTTTTCGACCTTTCTCTCTCCCCCTGACGATGCCGGAAAGCTCGCGGAAAATATCGGGAAAGCCCTTTCCGGCTATCCAAAAATCGAACCGGAGCTTATCGAGAGATTCGACAGTACCATTATCGCAAAAGAGTATGCCGACCTCATCCGCACAATGAAAGGAAAAAATGTTGTCTGAGCTGGCAGATACTTTCCGGAACACGGATCGGCGACTCAGAGAGACGGGGATCTATACAAGAGTCATCAATATCCTTCTGTTGAGCTACGCCTTTCTCCTCCCCTTCTCTTCGACCTACACTGTCCATACCGCGCCGTATCTTCTTCTCTTCTTCTGGATCCTGGAAGGGAATTTCAGAGAAAAAACAAAAGTCATGTGGAAGAACGGACCGTCACGCTATCTTCTCCTCTTTTTCCTGTTTTCCGCCCTCTCTCTGCTCTGGACCCAGAATATTCATCACGGGTACAGTGTAGTAAAACTCTATTTTGCCCATGTCATCGTTTTTGTGATCATTGTTACATCCGTCGAAAAAAAATTCCTCAAATATATCCTGGGGACCTTCATCCTGGCGATGTTCATCAGTGAGATCGCCTCTTACGGGATCATGCTCGGCTTTTGGAGACTCAAAGGGAGTCCCGGAGATCCCACACCCTTTATGAACCATATCCATTACAGTATTTATCTGGCGACCACCATCATTCTCCTGTTGGAAAATATTCTGAAAAAGCACGGCAATCTCTATCTCAAGTTCCTTGAAACCCTTTTCATCATCACTTCGACCCTGAATCTTTTCATGAACGGTGGGCGGACAGGACAGGCAGCCTACATCTTCGCTGTCATCGTTTTCCTCTTCTACTATTATCACTTCAAAATAAGATATCTACTCCTGTCCATCGTCATCGTTCTTGCGACTCTTACAACCGCCTACAATGTATCCCCACTCTTTAAATCAAGAATGGCGATCGCGAAACAGGATATTGAAAAAGTTCTATATGAAAATGACTTCCAGGGCTCTTTTGGGCAGCGAATCGGAATGAAGATCATCGGTTATACCGCTGTGACCGAATCTCCCATCTTCGGTTTCGGTATCGGGGACGACATGGACACCTACCGGGCCTTGGCAACTTCTGAAGAGATGCAAAAAAGAATCGGTATACCTGTCAAGCAGCATACCCATGACCAATATCTGCAGATCCTCCTGCAGACAGGGATTGTCGGTTTACTCCTCTTCATTATGTTCATTATCAACCTCTTCGATGCCCTCAAAAAGAATTCGACCGGTGAAGAACGTCTGAAACAGGCGACACTGCTGGCTTTTGTGATCGTCTATCTCTTCGCCTTTTTTACCGACCTCGGTTTCAAATCCCATCTGGGTACCCTCTTTATCTTCATGGCGGCCATTCTCTATTGCCGGCTTTCGCAACAATGCGGTGCCATGAGGACCCATGACCGGAAGAGGCTCTCTAAAGCAGCGGACCACAGTAAAATATGACACAGAATATCTCCAAAAAGAGAATAATTTTCATCCGGCAGAAACACACCGACTTCGGTGGAGCCGAACGCTACCTCCAGCGCCTGAACTCTGTCCTGAAAGAGGAGGGATTCCGGACAGAGATCCTCCACTCCACACTCCCCAGGTGGCTCCCCTCCTGGCTCAAAGCCCTCCTCTTCAGCCGACAGATCTGCAAAACAAAAAATCAAACGACAACCGACGAACGACAAACGACAAAAATCTACTTCTCCCTGGATCGCATCACCTGTCCCGATATCTACCGCGCGGGGGACGGAGTTCACAAGGCTTTTCTCGAAACCAAAGGCTTCAGCCTCAATCCTCTTCACCTGAGCTATCTATGGCTGGAAGAACGAACCTTCAAAAACGCCAGGCTCATCATCGCCAACTCCCATCTCGTCAAAGAGCAGATCCTCCGGTTCTATCCCGAAACCGAGGCTGAAAAGATCCATGTCGTCCACAACGGTGTCCCCATCCCCGAACGGTTCGACAAATCCGAAACGAAACGCTCCCTGGCGAAGGAGTTCGGATTCGATCCCTCGCTGCCTCTCCTCCTTTTCGTAGGAAGCGGATTCGAACGCAAAGGAGTGCGGGAGTTTCTGATGATCCTCTCCCGCCTCCGGCACCCCTGTCACGCCTTTATCGTCGGCAAAGAAAAACATATGGGAAAATACCGCGGAATGGCCAAAAAACTCGGAGTGGCCGACCACGTCATCTTCACCGGTCCCAGGTCCGATGTGGAACGCTTCTACGCAGGGGCCGACCTCTTTCTCTTCCCTACCCGGTACGAACCTTTCTCCAACGTGGTCCCCGAGGCCCTGAGCTACGGGACCGTCGCCCTGACCACCCGTCAGAACGGGGCTTCGGAGATCCTCCCGGAGGCGTGGGTCATGGAGCGGCCGAACGATCTCTCCATCGTCGAAGCGATCGATCGGTTTCTCTCCGATCCGGTTCTGCTGGAACGATCCTCCCGGGAAGCGAGAACGATCGCGGAACAGTACCCCATCGAACGGAACGTCCGTGAGACCCTCGAGCTGATCCGGAGATATTTTGGATAAAATCACGTGATAAACAGATTCTTGGAAGGAAATATTGATGCCCAAAATCGCTATTGCCGGGACCGGTTATGTGGGACTCTCCAACGGCCTCCTGCTGGCCCAGAACAATGAAGTGGTTGCCCTGGATATCCTCCCCGAAAAGGTGGAGATGATCAACAGGGGGGTCTCTCCTATCGAAGACAAAGAGATCCGGGAGTACCTTCCTAAAGCAATTGAGAATGGAAAATTGAGAATTGGGAATTCTTTTCGGGCAACTTTAGACAAAGAAGAAGCTTATAAAGGTGCTGACTTTGTCGTTATCGCCACCCCCACCGACTACGACCCCCAGACCAACTATTTCAACACCAAAAGCGTCGAAGCGGTCATCGGCGACGTACTGGCCGTCAACCCCGAGGCGGTCATGGTGATCAAGTCCACGGTCCCCGTGGGGTTTACCGAAGCGATGCGGGAGAAGTTTGGGACTGACAAGATCATCTTCTCTCCCGAGTTTTTGAGAGAAGGCAAGGCCCTCTACGACAACCTGCACCCCTCCCGGATCGTCGTGGGCGAACGTAGCGATCGGGCAAAACGTTTCGCCGATCTGCTCCTGGAGGGAGCGATCGACAAAGAGGTCCCCATTCTGCTTACCGACAGCACCGAAGCCGAAGCGATCAAACTCTTCGCCAACACATACCTGGCGATGCGGGTCGCCTATTTCAACGAACTCGACAGCTACTGCGAAACCCACGGACTGGATACCCGGCAGGTGATCGAAGGGGTAGGACTCGATCCGAGAATCGGGATGCATTACAACAACCCCAGTTTCGGTTACGGCGGCTACTGCCTCCCCAAGGACACCAAGCAGCTCCTGGCCAACTATGCCGAGGTCCCCAGCAACCTCATCCGAGCCATCGTCGATGCCAACCGCACCCGCAAGGATTTCATCGCCGACCGGATCGTCGACCGCCTCCCCAAAGACGAATACGGCTATCCCGCCGGTACGGTGGGGGTCTATCGTCTGGTGATGAAACAGGGCTCGGACAATTTCCGCTCCAGTGCCATCCAGGGGATCATGAAACGCCTCAAGGCCAAAGGGATCGAAGTGATCATCTATGAACCGGTGCTGGAGGAGGAGCGCTTCTTCCACTCCGAAGTGGTCAGAGATCTGGAGGAGTTCAAGAAGAGATCCCATGTCATCGTCGCCAACCGGATGAGCGAGGCTCTGGAGGATGTCAAAGAGAAGGTCTACACCCGGGACCTCTTCGGCAACGACTGAGGAACCTTCCGAGCCGATGAAGATCCTCATCGAACTTCCCACCTGGCTGGGCGACGCCGTCATGGCCACGCCGGCACTGGAGAATCTCTACGCCGCCTATCCCGACGCCGAGATTACTCTGGTGGGATCCTATGTCGCCACCGAAGCGCTCAAAGCCCATCCGCATGTGAATCGGGTAGTGGTCGACGAAAGCAAAAAAGGTGGGTTCAGACCTCTGAACGTCTACCGCCTTGCCAAAGAGCTCGGCTCCCATGACCTGGCCCTCAGCTTCCGCAGCCACTTCTACTCCCGTCTGTTACTGCTCTTGACCAGTTCGAAAAAACGTTTTCTTTATAATGCTTCCCAAATCCTCAAACGACAAACGACAAACGACAAACGACGCTCCCCCCATCAAGTCGAAAAATACACCGCTTTCATCAACACCGTCACTGGCCGCGAGGATCGCCCCGGCCCCCTGCAC
>JALWZI010000046.1 GCA_027002755.1 Campylobacteraceae bacterium
CGCCACCGACAATCCCACCCGGACCGTCGCCAACGTCAAAGCGACGCTGGTCCGCAACAAGGGCGAGCTGCTGACCAGCGGTTCGCTGGACTTCATGTTCACCCGAAAATCTGTCTTCGAGTTCGACCGTGACCCCGCGATGGATCTGGAGGAGCTGGAGCTGGAGCTGATCGACTACGGCCTGGAGGAGATCGAAGAGGACAAGATCCCCCAGGAGCACGGCGAAGACAAGGAGATCGTCCGGATCTACGGCGAGTACAGCTCCTTCGGCGAGCTCAACAAAGCCCTCGAAGAGCGCGGCATCGACGTGAAAAAAGCACAACTCCAGTACATCCCCAACACCCCCCTGGATCTCAGCGAAGAGCAGATGGACGAAGTCACCGTCCTCATCGACAAGCTCGAAGAGGACGATGACGTCCAGACGGTCTATACGAATTTGGCATAAAATGGTACGTCATTTGTCGTTTGAACGGGGCTTCGCCCCTCTTTGTCGTTTGAACAGAGGTCAGAGGGTGGGATCGCGCTTCACGCTGGTGAGAATGTGGGAAGGTATTGTAAATCCTATACTACCCACTTTCCCACCATCTAACCTTCTAACCCTTTTTGACAAAAGCGTTGCAAAGCAACGTCAACCGCAACCATTCACCATTCACCATTCACCATTCACCATTAAAAACCGGTTCCTCACTCCTCACTCCTCACCAACCAAAACTATTCACTCTTCACTCTTCACTTTTCACTCGAAAGCGGAGCTTTCACGATGAAAATAGCTGTCGCCATCTCCGGAGCCAGCGGCGTGGAGCTGGGGGAGAAGTTCGTCCGTTGGCTTCCCGACGGGATCGAGGCCCACGTCATCCTCTCCGAAAACGCCCGAACCGTCCAGCGGCACGAGATGGGCAATATCACTCTCCACAGCGACGACAATATCGCCGCCGCCATCGCCAGCGGCTCCTTCGGAGTGGACGCCACCGCCGTGATCCCCTGCTCCATGAACACCCTGGCCAAGATCGCCTGCGGCATATCCGACACCCTCACCACCCGGGCCGCCGCCGTGGCCCTCAAAGAGCGCAGACCCCTCCTCCTGGCCCCTCGGGAGATGCCCTTTTCCCCTATCGCCCTGGAGAACATGCTCAAACTCTCCCGTCTCGGCGTCCACATCGCCCCGCCCGTACCCGGCTACTACAGCGACCACGACTCCCTGGAGGCGATGGAACGCTTCTGGATCGGAAAATGGTACGACCTGCTGGGGATCGAACATCAGCTCTATCGGCGGTGGGAGGGGAACGAGTAACTAGCAACTAGTAACTAGTAACTATCTTGTTTCCATGGTTCCCGGTGGGAAGATGGAAAATATCATCTTCCATTTTCCATCTTCCATCCTAAATCCTGTATAATCCCTCCATGCAACCTACCCATATCGAGAGCTTCAATCCCTTCTCGTTCCGTTTCTATCAAAGTATCGAACGTTTTCATGTGGAGGAGATCCCGCTCCATCCTCCCGCCGGCCGGGGAGAGTGGCTCCGCCTCAAGATCCGCAAGCACGACCTGAGCACCTGGCGGCTGCTGAGTGTCCTCCAAAAGGCCACGGGGGCGCAGGAGCGCCAGATCGGCTATGCCGGGCTCAAGGACAAAGCCGCGACGGCTATCCAGTATTTCACCCTCCCCGCCCGCTATGAAAAAGAGCTCAAGAACCTCAAAACCGAGCGTATCGAGCTGCTGGAGGTGAGCAGGGACCGAATGCCTCTCAAAATGGGAACTCTGCGGGGTAACCGTTTCCGCATTCTGCTGGACCGCATCACCCTCTCAGAAGCGCAGCGGCTGATCGGGCAGGCGAAGCAGTTTGAATCCTCCGGCATCCCCAACTACTTCGGCTATCAGCGTTTCGGCGAGAACGGCCGCAGCTGGGAGCAGGGACGACAGATCGCCCAAAGCGGCAAGCGGCTCAAAGGGAGCCGCGAAAAGCTCCTGGTCGCCGCTTGGCAGAGCCATCTCTTCAACCGCTGGCTCTCGGAACGTGTCCGTGCCTCGCAGATCATCAGGGCCCAAAGTGAAGTCGAGGCGGCCAAAAGCCTGCAGTGGCCCAGGGAGCTGATCCAGGCGCTGCGTAACCAGCCGGGTTTTTTCAAACTTTTTCAGGGGGATCTGCTTCGCAAAGTCCCTAACGGGCAGAAACTCTTTAGCTCCCACGATCCGCTGCAGGATGCCCGCGCCTTCGCTCAGAGGCGCCTCACGGTCACCGGGCTGCTCCCCGGGGCCAAAGTCTGGCGGGCCCGCTCCGACGCAAGACACCTGGAAGCCCCCTGGGACGACGAAGAGCTCACCGCCCTGCCCGGCGACCGGCGGGATGCCTGGATCTGGCCCGAGGATCTGAGCGGGAAGATCCTTCCCGCTCAGA
Source organism: Campylobacteraceae bacterium (assembly GCA_027002755.1). Classification (GTDB taxonomy): domain Bacteria; phylum Campylobacterota; class Campylobacteria; order Campylobacterales; family Sulfurovaceae; genus Nitratifractor. Next base: position 2,396 of record JALWZI010000046.1, read on the forward strand.
TCATCGGGCCAGATC
>JALWZI010000047.1 GCA_027002755.1 Campylobacteraceae bacterium
GTCATCGTGGCCACCGGCAAACGTCTGACCAAGAAACGGGCACAGAAGCTGGCCGAAGAGGGGCTGGAGTGGGTCGAATACCCCGTGGAGATCCTCATGGAGCGCCATCTGGCCGAACCCATCGTCGATCAGGAGAGCGGAGAGGTCCTCTACGACGTCATCACCCAGCTCGACGAGAACCGGATCCGCAAGATCGTGGAGTCGGGGATCGAATCCTTCAAGATCGCCGATGACCTGGCCGAAGGGGCCGACAGTTCCATCATCCGCTCCTTCATCGCCGACCAGGAGAGCCTGAAGCTCCTGAAGCAGACCGAGGAGATCGAGGATGAGAATCTTCTCTCCGCCATCCGGATCTACAAAGTGATGCGACCGGGCGAGCCGGTGACCCCCGAAGCGGCCAAAGCCTTCCTCCATCAGCTCTTTTTCGATCCCGAGCGTTACGACCTGACCAAAGTGGGCCGGATGAAGATGAACCACAAGCTGGGACAGGACGTCCCCGAGTACGTCACGGTCCTCACCAGCGAGGATATCATCAACACCGTCAAATACCTGATCAAGGTCAAGAACGGCGAGGGGCAGATCGATGACCGGGACCACCTGGGGAACCGGCGGATCCGGGCTATCGGTGAACTGCTGGGTAACGAGCTGCATAACGGCCTGATGAAGATGCAGAAGGCCATCAAGGACAAGATGACCACCGTCAGCGGATCCCTGGATGACCTGATGCCCCATGATCTGGTCAACTCCAAGATGATCACCAACACGATCCTGGAGTTCTTCTCCAGCGGCCAGCTGAGCCAGTTCATGGATCAGACCAACCCGCTCTCCGAGATCACCCACAAGCGCCGCCTCTCGGCGCTGGGTGAGGGAGGACTGGTCAAAGAACGTGCCGGCTTCGAAGTGCGGGACGTTCACCCGACCCACTACGGACGGATCTGTCCCATCGAGACCCCGGAAGGGCAGAACATCGGTCTGATCAACACCCTGGCCACCTACGCCAAGGTCAACGAGCTGGGCTTTATCGAAGCCCCCTACAAGGTGGTGAAGGACCGGAAGGTCACCGACGAGATCGTCTACATTACCGCCACCCAGGAGGAGAACAAGGTCATTGCCCCCGCTTCGACGAAGGTGGATGAGAACGGCTACATCGTCGAAGACCTGATCGAGACCCGTCTCAACGGAAACATCGGGCTCAACGAAGCGGAAAAGGTCAACCTGATCGACGTGGCGCCGCTGATGATCTCCGGAGCCACCGCCGCGCTGATCCCCTTCCTGGAGCATGACGACGCCAACCGGGCCCTGATGGGATCCAACATGCAGCGCCAGGCGGTTCCCCTGCTCAAACCCGAAGCCCCTGTCGTGGGGACCGGGATGGAGGCGATCGTCGCCCGGGACGCCTGGGAGGCGATCAAAGCCCGCCGTGCCGGGATCGTAGAGAAGGTCGACGCCCGCAATATCTACATCAAAGGGGAGGATGAGAACGGTCTCTTCATCGACCACTATCTTCTCGAGAAGAACATGCGGACCAACCAGAACACCTCCTTCGGTCAGGTCCCCATCGTCCACGTGGGTGACCAGGTCGAAGCCGGCCAGGTGATCGCCGACGGTCCCAACATGGATCAGGGAGAGCTGGCCATCGGGAAGAACATCCTCGTCGCCTTCATGCCCTGGAACGGTTACAACTACGAGGATGCGATCATCCTCTCCGAGAAGCTGATCCGGGAGGATACCTTCACCTCGGTCCACATCTATGAAAAAGAGATCGAGGCCCGGGAGCTCAAGCACGGTACCGAGGAGATCACCCGGGATATCCCCAATATCCGGGAAGAGGATCTGATGCATCTCGACGAAAGCGGGATCGTCAAGATCGGGACCCACGTCAAGCCCGGCATGATCCTGGTGGGCAAGGTCTCCCCCAAAGGGGAGATCAAACCCACCCCCGAGGAGCGTCTGCTGCGGGCCATCTTCGGCGACAAGGCCGGCCATGTGGTCAACAAGTCCCTCTACTGCCCCGCCTCCATGGAAGGGGTCGTGGTGGATATCAAGATCTTCACCAAGAAAGGGTACGAAAAAGACGCCCGGGCCATCCGCGCCTACGAAGAGGAGCGGGCCCGTCTCGATCGGGACCATCACGACAAACTGCTGATGATCGACCGGGAGGAGATGCTCCAGATCACCTCCTTCCTCGCCAAGCAGGAGCTGGTCAAGGATGTGACGGTCGGAGAGAAGGAGTACAAAGCGGGCGAGAAGATCCCCGAAGAGGAGATCCGCTCCATCAACCGTTTTGCCTTGCGCAACGTCGTCGCCTCCTACAGCGACGAGGTGCAGAAAGAGTACGAGGCGATGAAGAACTACTTCCTCAAGCAGAAGAAGAAGCTCAAGACCGAGCATGAGGAGAAGCTCCAGATCCTGGAGAAAGACGACATCCTCCCCAGCGGCGTCACCAAGCTGGTCAAGGTCTACATCGCCACCAAACGGAAGATCAAGGTCGGGGACAAGATGGCGGGCCGCCACGGAAACAAGGGTATCGTCTCCAACATCGTCCCCGAGATCGATATGCCCTATATGGAGGACGGCCGCCCCGTGGATCTGATCCTCAACCCTCTGGGGGTTCCCTCGCGGATGAACATCGGACAGATCCTGGAGGTCCACCTGGGGCTCATCGGCAAACGGCTGGGCGAGCAGATCCAGGAGATCTATGAGAGCAAACGGGAAGATTTTGTCCAGGAGCTTCGTGCCCGGATGAAAGAGATCGCCGATACCGCCAAGCTGATGAAGGCCAAAAACGAGCTGGAGACCATGAGCGACGAAGAGCTCCTGGAGTATGCCCGCGACTGGTCCAAAGGGGTCAAGTTCGCCGCACCGGCTTTCGAATCCCCCAACGAGGAGGAGTTCGCGAAACTCTTCGAACTGGCCAGGATCGACAGTGACGGCAAGACCACCCTCTACGACGGAAAGACCGGCGAGAAGATGCTGGAGCGGGTCAACGTCGGCTACATGTATATGCTCAAGCTCCACCACCTGGTGGACGAGAAGGTCCACGCACGGAGCACCGGTCCCTACTCCCTGGTGACCCAGCAGCCCGTGGGAGGAAAGGCGCTCTTCGGAGGGCAGCGTTTCGGAGAGATGGAGGTCTGGGCCCTCGAAGCCTACGGTGCCGCCCATACCCTCAAGGAGATGCTGACCATCAAGTCCGACGATGTCGAGGGCCGCGCCCGTGCCTACCGGGCCATCACCCGGGGCGAGAGCGTGCCCGAGTCGGGGATCCCCGAGACGATGTTCGTCCTGACCAAAGAACTGCAGGCACTGGGCATGGATGTTGAGCTCTATGAGCAGAAAAAAGAAGAAGAGGAAGAGAGTGAAGCATGAGTAAGAACCTTGAAAATCTTGTCCCCATCGATATGAGCCGCGAAGAGCGGCCCCGCGACATCGCCGCGCTTCAGCTGCGGGTCGCGAGCCCCGAAAAGATCCTCTCCTGGAGTTACGGAGAGGTCAAGAAGCCCGAGACCATCAACTACCGGACCCTCAAGCCCGAGCGGGACGGCCTCTTCTGTGCCAAGATCTTCGGTCCCATCCGGGACTACGAGTGTCTCTGCGGTAAGTACAAGAAGATGCGCTACAAGGGTGTGGTTTGTGAAAAGTGCGGCGTCGAAGTGACCAGCTCCAAGGTCCGTCGGGACCGGATGGGGCATATCGAACTGGTCGCTCCCGTGGCCCATATCTGGTATGTCAGCTCTCTGCCTTCACGGATCGGAACCCTCCTGGGGGTCAAGATGAAGGATCTGGAGCGGGTCCTCTACTACGAAGCCTACATCGTCAAAGATCCCGGCGGGGCCAGCTACGACAGTGAAGGGGGCAATCCGGTCCAGAAGTACGATGTCCTCAACGAAGAGCAGTTCCAGCAGCTCAACCGCCACTTCGCCGATACGGGCTTCGATGCCCGGATGGGCGGGGAGGTGATCAAGGAGCTTCTGGCGGAGCTGGACCTGGTGGAGATGCTGGCCCAGCTCAAAGAGGAGATCGAAGCGACCAAATCGGAAGCCAAGCGCAAGACCATCGTCAAGCGGCTCAAAGTGATCGAGGCGTTCCTCGATTCGGGGAACCGCCCCGAGTGGATGATGCTCACCTATCTGCCGGTGCTTCCGCCCGATCTGCGGCCTCTGGTCTCCCTGGACGGCGGCAAGTTCGCCGTCAGCGACGTCAACGATCTCTACCGCCGGGTCATCAACCGCAACCAGCGCCTCAAGCGTCTGCTGGAGCTGGATGCCCCCGAGATCATCGTCCGCAACGAAAAGCGGATGCTTCAGGAGGCGGTGGACGCCCTCTTTGACAACGGACGCCGGGGCAATGCCGTCAAGGGGGCCAACAAGCGTCCCCTGAAGTCCCTCAGCGAGATCATCAAAGGGAAGCAGGGGCGTTTCCGCCAGAATCTTCTGGGGAAGCGGGTCGACTTCTCGGGCCGTTCGGTCATCGTCGTGGGCCCCGATCTGCGGATGGACCAGTGCGGTCTGCCCAAAAAGATGGCCCTGGAGCTCTTCAAACCCCACCTGATGGCCAAACTGGAGGAGAAGGGCTACGCTACCACCCTCAAGCAGGCCAAGAAGATGATCGAGATGCAGACCAACGAGGTCTGGGAGTGCCTCGAAGAGGTGGTCGAGAGCTATCCGGTGCTGCTCAACCGGGCGCCGACACTCCACAAACTTTCGATCCAGGCCTTCCACCCCCGTCTCATCGAGGGCAAGGCGATCCAGCTGCACCCCCTGGTCTGTGCCGCCTTCAACGCTGACTTCGACGGGGACCAGATGGCGGTCCATGTCCCCCTTTCCGACGAGGCGATCGCCGAGGCGAAGATCCTGATGCTCAGCTCCATGAACATCCTGCTGCCCGCTTCCGGTAAGGCGATCGCGGTTCCCAGCCAGGATATGATTCTGGGACTCTACTATCTCTCGCTGGAGAAGGCGGACGTCAAGGGAGCCCACAAGCTCTTCTCCAACGTGGACGAGGTTCTGATCGCCTACGAGCAGGAGACCCTGGATCTCAACGCGCGGATCCGGACCGTGGTCGACGGCAACATCGTCACCACCACCGTCGGTCGGCTGATCCTCAAGTCGATCATGCCCGACTATGTCCCCGAGAACCTCTGGAACCGGGTGCTGAAGAAGAAGGACATCGCCAACCTGGTCGACTACATCTACAAGCACAGCGGTATCCAGCTCACGGCGGAGTTCCTGGACAACCTCAAGGATATGGGTTTCCGCTACGCGACCCGGGCCGGCGTCTCCATCTCCGTGGACGACATCAAAACTCCGGAGCGCAAAGAGGAGATCATCCGTGCCGCCAAGGAGAAGGTCTACGAGATCCAGAAGCAGTTCGCCGCGGGTCTGCTCACCGAGCAGGAGCGCTACAACAAGATCATCGACATCTGGACCGATGCCAACAACGCCATTGCCGACGAGCTGATGAAGCTGATCAAAGAGGACAAAGAGGGCTTCAACTCCGTCTACATGATGGCCGACTCCGGGGCGCGGGGTAGTGCCGCCCAGATCCGCCAGCTTTCCGGGATGCGGGGATTGATGGCCAAGTCCGACGGATCGATCATCGAAACCCCCATTACCTCCAACTTCCGGGAGGGGCTCAACGTGCTGGAGTACTTCATCTCCACCCACGGAGCCCGGAAGGGTCTGGCGGATACGGCGCTCAAGACCGCCAATGCCGGTTACCTGACCCGGAAGCTCATCGACGTGGCCCAGAACGTCAAGGTCTCCATGGAGGACTGCGGCACCCACGAGGGGGTCGAGGTCTCCGATATTCTCGTCGGTAACGAGCTGATCGAATCCCTGGCGGACCGGGTCTACGGCCGGGTCGTCGCCAAGGATGTGATCGACCCCGTCACCAACGAAGTGCTTCTGGTCGAAGGGCAGCTCATCGGTGAAGAGGAGGCACGGCTGATCCGCGAAGCGGGCGTCCGCTCCGTCGTCATGCGTGCACCGGCCACCTGTAAGGCGCCCAAGGGTATCTGCGCCAAGTGCTACGGCCTCAACATGGCCGAGAACCGCCTGGTCAAGCCGGGCGAGGCCGTCGGGGTCATCGCCGCCCAGTCCATCGGGGAGCCCGGTACCCAGCTGACCCTGCGGACCTTCCACACCGGGGGAACCGCCACCGCCGGCAAAGAGGAGCGTCAGGTCGTCGCCACCAAAGAGGGATTCGTCCGCTACTACAACCTGTCGGTCTACCGCAACCGGGACAACCAGCTGATCGTGGCCAACCGCCGCAACGCCGGTGTCCTGCTGGTCGAGCCCAAGATCAAGGCGCTCTTCGACGGAAAACTCTCGGTGGTCAATACCCATGACGAGGTGGTGCTGCTGCTCAAAGGCAAAGAGGAGGAGAAGAAATACTCCTTCCGCAAAAGCGACGTGGCACGGGCCAACGAACTGGCCGGTGTCGGCGGCAAAGTGGAGGGCAAGGTCTTCTTCCCCTACGAGAACGGTACCGAGATCAAAAAGGGTGACTCCATCGCCGAGGTGATCAAAGAGGGGTGGAACGTTCCCAACCATATCCCCTTCGCCAGCGAGCTCAAAGTCGAGGACGGCGCTCCCGTCACCCAGCCGGTCCAGGCCGACGCCCGGGGACGGGTGGAGTACTTCCTCCTCGAAGGGGACTACCTGGAGCCCACCGACACCATCAAAAAGGGCGAACCGGTGGAGGAGAAGGGTCTCTTCGCCGTCATCGTCGACGAGAGCAACCGGGAAGCGGCGCGGCACTACATCTCCCGGGGCTCCATCATCCAGGTAGCGGCCGGGGAGCAGGTGGAGCGCGGCGATCTGATCTCGTCGCCCAAAGAGCAGACCCAGATCGTCATCGCCGAGTGGGATCCCTACGCCGAGCCGATCATCGCCGAGCAGAGCGGAACCGTCAAGTTCGAGGATGTCATCCCCGGTGTCACCGCCAGTGAACAGTTCGACGAACTCACCGGAGAATCCCGCCTGGAGCTCAACGAGTATATCCCTGCGGCCTACAAACCGTCGATCATCCTGGCGACGGAGAGCGGCGAGATCCTCCGCTACCACCTGGATCCCAAGACGATCCTCTTCGTCCAGGACGGTGAGGAGGTCCAGATCGCCGATATTCTGGCCAAGAAGCCCAAAGCGGCCATCAAATCCAAGGATATCACCGGCGGTCTGCCCCGGGTCTCGGAGCTCTTCGAAGCCCGCCGTCCCAAAGATATCGCCCTCATCGCCAAGATCGACGGTGTGGTGAGCTTCGGCAAGCCGCTGCGCGGCAAAGAGCGGATCGTCATCACCGGCGACAACGGTCAGGTGACCGAACAGCTGGTGGACAAGGGCAAGACGATCCTGGTCCATCCCGGGGAATACGTCCACACCGGCGAGCGGCTCACCGACGGACTGGTCTCCAGCCACGACATTCTCGAAGCACTGGGTGAGCGGGCCCTCTTCGAATACATCGTCAGCGAGGTCCAGCAGGTCTATCGTCGCCAGGGGGTCAACATCTCCGACAAGCACATCGAGATCATCGTCTCCCAGATGATGCGCCAGGTCAAGATCGTCGAGAGCGGGGATACCCGCTTCATCGCCGGCGACATCGTCTCCCGCCGCAAGTTCATCGAAGAGAACGAGCGGATCACGAACCTGGGTGGGGAACCGGCTATTGCCGAGCCGATGCTGGTGGGGATCACCCGGGCGGCGGTCGGCGCCGACAGTATCATCTCCGCCGCCTCCTTCCAGGACACCACCAAGGTCCTCACCTCCGCCTCCATCGCGGGAACGGTGGACTACCTGGAGGATCTGAAAGAGAACGTGGTCATCGGACGTCTCATCCCGGTGGGTACGGGAATGATCGAAGAGGAAAAAGTCAAACTCTTCACCGCCGAGTGATCCCGACCCCTCCGGATCTCCTCTCCCGACGGAGAGGCTTTCAATCGCTTTTAAGCCTTCTTGACTATAATTACTGCCTATTTTTCCGTCGACACCTCGGCCGACCGTTTCACGGAGCGGTGCGCCGAGGTGTAACAGCCCGGATTCAATTCTCGCCCAGCGGGAACAACAAAAACCATCATGAATGAAAGGATGCAGCTTTGCCTACCATCAACCAGTTGATCCGCAAAGAGCGGAAGAAGGTGATCAA
>JALWZI010000048.1 GCA_027002755.1 Campylobacteraceae bacterium
CTTTTTGGTCTTGAGGACCTTCGGCGCTCCCAGGAGATGGATCATCTTCTTGAAGTTCTCCTGGAGCTTCAGGGCGTTCTGCTTGCTTGGCGGAGCCAGGAGCATCGCTTTGCTCTCCTCCCAGAGTTTTTTCCCTTCCTCCATCTTCTTCCTGGCGGCATCGTCTTGGAGACGCTTCATGAAGTAGTCGTAGAGGACCCGGAAACGCTTGTCGTACTTCTCCACACTCTTGGGGAGCTCCTCTTTGGGGTTTTTGTAGGTGCTGCCGAGTGCCGCCATCAGGTACTCTTTGAGAAGCTGCTGGGTCTGGGTCCGTTGAAGGCAGTTGATGAAGAGGGCCTTGCCCAGGGGCAGATCGGAAGAGATCGGTTCGATCTCGACAGCGGAGAGCAGCCAGGGGCCGAGAAAAGAGACGAGAAGGAAATCACGACGTTGCATTACTGTACCTTATAAAATAAAATTCGATTTGTTTGCATTATAGCAGCTTTTCGCCGTAGAGAGCCTTCCGGCAGGCAAAGAGAGGAGAGGGTGATCAGGAGCGTTTGAGCATTTTTCCCCGGATCTCGTCCTCATCCAGGAGTTCTTTGTCGTATTTGATCACCATGATCCCTTCGGTCTCGTTGACATAGATATCATTGATCCCGGGCTCTTTTTTCAGAGCGTCCAGGCGTTCACGGTCGTAATGTTCCGTATCCAGATAGAGTGTTCCCCGCAGCCCCGGATTGCGCATCCCGTAGATCCAGATCGCCCAGAAGACCGAGACGACGAGGACCGTCACGGCGACCCCGGTGACGCTCCAGTGGGTAAAGATCCATCCCGCCAGGGTCGCCCCGACCCCCATCCCGATATAGGCGAAGGTGTTGGCGACCCCCAGGGCGGCCCCTTTCTGGTGGGCTTTGGCGAATTTGCTGACGAAGCTCTGCAGCAGCGGCTCGAACATATTGAAGCCGATGAAGAAGAAGACCACCCCCGTTCCGAAGAGCCAGAGAGAGGGGGCGAAGCCCATGAGCAGAAAGGCGACGGCGATGAAAGCGATGGAGATCAAAAAGACCTCTTTGCCTTTGTTGTATTTCTCTCCGAAAACCGCCGCGGGCCCCATGGCGATGATCCCGAAGAAGACCGCCGGCAGATAGACCTTCCAGAACTCCGCCATGGGGAGATGGAACTTGCTCTTGAGCACCAGGGGGATCAGGAAAAAGGCGATGGCCATGGTGGAGCTGTGGAAGAGGAAGGTGACGTACATCCGCACCAGATCCTTGTCTTTGAAGACGTGGCGGACCTTGGCCTCCTCTTCGGCGAAGCTGTGGGTGATCTTGGGGGGTTCGGGGACCACGGTGAAGAGCAGCACGATGGAGAGCAGGGCCATCCCGGCGGTCAGGTAGAAGAGGAAGGGCACTCCGTCGGTCATCCCGCCGATGATAGGCCCGATGACCATGGCGGCGGTGAAGGCCAGCGCGATCACCATCCCCATGACGGCCATGGCGTGGGCCCGCTCCTCCTCCCTCACATGGTCGGAGATCATGGCGATGATGACGGCGCCGATGGCTCCGGCCCCCTGGAGGAAACGGCCGGTCAGCAGCGTGTAGATGTCGGTGGCCATGCCGGCCATGACGGAGCCCGCGGCGAAGATCAGCAGACCGATGAGGATCGCCTTTTTCCGACCGATCCGGTCACTGAGACTGCCGAAAGGGACCTGAAAGGCCGCCTGCGTGAAGGCGTAGCCTCCCACCGCCAGACCCACCAGAGTGGGGGTGGCGCCGGGGAGGTCCTTGGCGTAGGCGGAGAGGACGGAGATGACGACGAAAAGGCCCAGGAAACGCAGGCCGATGATGAGGCTCAGATGCCAGGTTTTCGCGATGATCGGTTTCATAGGGGCATATCCTTTGATAGGGTATAATCCGAATAATCTCCCGGAGAGGGGAGGGTAGACAGATAATCCAAGCTGATGAAAATATTCAGAATTCCTGAGATATTTTCGTCAACGAACGACGAATTATAGTCCCAAGAAGGTTAAAGAAGGTTAATGCCATGCAGTGGATACTGGCGACAGGAAACAAAGGAAAGCTCCGGGAGTTCCGAGCGGCCTTCGGCCCGGAACTGAAAGGGATCGACGAGGTGCTCCCCGCGGTACCGGAGATCGAGGAGAACGCCGACAGCTTCGCCGGCAACGCTCTGATCAAGGCCCGGGCGATCCATGAGATGCTGGGACCCGACTTTCTGGTCATCAGCGACGACAGCGGGATCTCGGTGCCTCTGCTGGGGGGAGCGCCGGGGATCTATTCGGCCCGCTACGCCGGCGAGGGGGCCGATGACCGGCAGAATCTGAACAGACTGATCGACGAACTCAGGGCCCGGGGCGTGGCCCGGACGCCCGCCTACTATACGGCGGCGGTGGCGGCGGTCAGTGACCTGGGCGAGTATGTGGTCCACGGCTGGATGCACGGCGAAGTGATCGACGAGGCGCGGGGGGAGAAAGGCTTCGGCTACGATCCCATCTTCATCCCCGAAGGGTACGACCGGACCCTGGGGGAGCTGGAGGAGGAGGTCAAAGCGACCCTCTCCCACCGCTCCCGGGCCATCGAACTGATCCGGCCCGTTCTGGAACTTCTTCGACGAAGGGAGGCGCAATGAGACGGCGGTTCATGAAGGATCTGCAGAGGCTCTACGAAGAACTCCGGAGACGGCAGGAGGTGCTGGGGAGCTACATGGGGATCCTGAGGGGCGAGGAGCATCTCGAGGCGACGGAGATCGTGGAGCGTTTTCTGCGGCTGCTGGAGCTGCCCAAGACCCCCGAGACCATGATGGCGGCCCTGACCCGGCTGGTGAATCTGCGGGAGGATGCCCTGGAGCAGGTGATGCGTCAGCAGAGTTTCTCCGACGAGGAGATCATCGCCGCCAAGGAGAAGGCCTATTTCTTCGTCAGCGACTTCCATCTGGAGCGTTTCGAGTCTCTCATCATCTGGATCGAAGAGGAGGGGCTGCTGACCCCCTTCTACCGGGCACTGATCTCGGGAGTTCATGCGGTGGGCCAGGCGATGACCCGCTGGCAGAACGGCTGGACCTCCCACATCATCCACGGGGTCAACCGGGAGCTGCTCCGGTTCTTCAACGGGGACGAAGAGAAGATCTTCGAGATGCTCCGGGAGCAGAAGCTGCTGGACCTTCACGAGGGGAAAGAGGCCGACCGCTGCTATTCGGTGCTTGTGGCCGATTCGGGGGGATACCGCCGGGTCAGCTACGCCGAAGCCTTCCGGGAGGAGATCCGGGAGGTGGATGAGGCTCTCGGAGCCCTCGTGGAGACCCTGGGGGAGCTGGAGGATGAGGTCTTCGGTCAAAAGGAGGCCTGGCTGCGTTATTTCGAGAGTCTGCGGCGGGCCTTTCTCCATACCGAACCCGACGAACTGGTGCACCACTGGTCCCGGGTGGACCGGGCCTGGATGAAGATCACCACCCCCCTGCAGGTGGGGCATCCCCTGGAGTATTACGAAGACCACTACCGCAAAGCCGTCGCCCTGGAGTGGGATCTGCGGGTGGTCGACCCGCGGCTGCAGTCGGCCGTGAAGGTTCCGGAGCAGATCCGCACCTTTGCCGCCCGGCTGGCCGTGGATCTGGGGCCGGAGGCGGAGCGGATCTTTGCCAAAAACATCGATCAGATCGAGCGGACCCAGCTCTACATCGGCCGGCCCATGCTCTACTACGGGGCGGAGTTCAACGGTCTCTTCTCGGCCCAGGTGGTCCCCAACGACGAGCAGGTCTCCGCCGAGCTGGGAAAAAAGATCTTCGCCTACGCCGATTTCGTCCGCCAGTCCCAGCGGGACAAGCCGGTGATGGCCCTGAGCCTGGAGGCCTTCGGCGAGGAGTTTGTCCGTCGCCGCCGGGCGCTGCTGGAGGATGAACCCCGCTGGATGCGGCTCTACGAGATCGCCACCATCGGCCACGAATACGGACATATCCTCTGGATCGACAGCGAGACCGAGGTGGTGATGAACCGCCGGGGGCAGTTCAAGAACATCGAGGAGTTCAAGGCGACGACCGGGGGGCTGATGGCTTTCTTCGCGTTCGAGGAGGCGGAGCTCAGGACTGAGGTGATGGAGGATCTGGTCGCCCGGGCCGTAGGGCTCATGGCCTGGCGCGAGGTGGGGGAGGTGCTTCCCTACTACTGCGAGGGGCTGATCCATCTGGAGATCCTCTACCGCAGCCGGGCGATCGATTTCGAGGGCACCCGGGTGCGGATCGATCCCGAAGCCTACGAGGCGATGAAGGCGGGCTACACTCAGGCCTACCGCGAATTGGCCGAACACTATGTCCGAAAATCGGATGCGGCGGAGTACCTGAACTGCTACGCCCGCAAAGAGGGGGCACACTATCTGCCGGTGACCCCGGCGGTCCGTGACTTCGTGGAGGCCTATTATCTGCGCTACCTGGAGATCGGACAGAAGGTGGCTGTTTTTGAGTGAGGAAGGTTTTGGGAACTAGTAACGAGTAACTAGTAGCTGGAAACCGAGAGATGTTTAGCTGTGTAATAAACATTGGACGTTTTTGGAGGCGGGACATCAGTCCCGCAATAATACTTGTGACTTGAGACTTTCAACCTGGAAGCAATTCCAAACGACAAAAAGGGCGAAGCCCCGTTCTATCGACTAATGACTATCGACCGGAGACTGGCGACTGTTTCCCCGCAAAGCCTTCCAATAATTCGATACACAGTGACCGATCTCTCACTCTTTTTCCGTAAATAGATTTAAATGAATCCTGAATTTTCCCAAAATTAAAAAAATTGAAACAAAACTAACGATAAAATCACTTTTCAATTCAGAAAAAGGGATAGCGGTGGGAAGATTCAGGGCCTGGGTCGCGGGAGCGGCTCTTTTGACGGGGACGGCGTCGGTGGCGGCTCCGGTGGGGCGGCCATTGCTTGGCCCTCTGCTGAGCGAACAGCAGCGTCAGGTCTATCAGACCAACGAAGCACGGCAGAAGGCGGAGAAAGGGATCCCCTATACGGCCCTGGGGGAGCAGCCCCCTCTCGGCGCCGAGGCCAACGCCTCGATCTGTTTCCCCATTCGCCGGATCGAGACCGATCCCTACCGGCTGCTGGATCGGCGGGAGGTCGAAGCGATCCTCCGGGAGTATCGGGGGCGCTGTGACACCATCGCCGATCTGCTGGAGTTGGTCCGCCGGATCAACAACCTCTACATCCGCGGTTCCTACATCACCTCCCTGGCCTATCTCCGTCCCCAGGATCTCTCCGACGGAGTGCTCAGGCTCTCCATCATCGAAGGGAGCGTCGGACGGGTCCTCGGCGCCGGCGTCAATCCGGGTCCGGTTTTCCTGGGGGTCTCGGGCGAACCCCTCTCCCTGCGGGATCTTGAGACCCGGCTGGATCTGCTCAACCGGATGGGATCGCTGCGTACCACGATGAAGATGCTCCCGGGCGCGAAGACCGGTCAGACCGATCTGCTGCTGCGGGGTGAGCGGATCGGTTCCCGGTGGCACGGCTCTCTGGGGATGAACAACTTCGGATACCGCCCCACCGGCAGAGTCCAGCTCAGCGGCACCCTGGGAATCGACAATCTCCTGGGAATCAACGACGTTCTGGACCTGCATCTCAATACCACGGACCGGGCCCGCAACTCCCTCAGCCGGGGCCTCTCCTACCGTTTTCCGCTGGGGAAGAACCTGCTCACTCTGAGCTATACCTACTATCACTACCGTCAGAGAGTCCCGGGAACGCTCCAGGAGTATCTCTCGGAGGGGAGGAGCCGGGATCTGGAGCTGAAGGTGGAGCGGGAGCTCTTTCACACCCTGACCCAAAAGGGGGTGCTCTCGGCGGGGATCGCCCGGCGTATCAACACCAACACCCTGGCCGGCGTCCGGCTGGAGAGCTCCGACAGCCGCCTGACGGTGGCGCGGCTGGGATATACCCACTCCTTCACGGGGGAGCGAAGCGAAGGCTTCGCGGCGCTGGAGCTGCAGCAGGGGCTGCGGCTCTTTCGCACCCGGGCGCTCCTGGGGACCAAGGCGACCTTCTCCAAGCTCCTGCTGGATCTGGGGTGGATCCGGCGCTTCGCCCGGCGCTCCGACGGTTTCTATGCCGCATGGAACCTCTCGGCCCACGGCCAGTGGTCGGGGCGGGATCTCCCCGGATCGGAGATGATCAGCGTCGGTGGCCCCTACAGTGTCCGGGGATTCCGGGAAACCGGGCAGCTTTCGGGCAATACCGGCGGCTACCTGCGTAGTGAGCTCTCGCTCCATCTGCCCTGGAGACCGGGATATCTGGCCCCCTATCTGGCGCTGGATCTGGGCCATGTCCGCCACAACCGGCGCAGTGTGGGCGGGACGATCGCCGGCGCAGCGGCGGGGCTCCGACTCGGCGGGAAGAATTGGCACCTCGATCTCTACGCCGCCTGCCCGCTGCACGACTCCAACCGCATCACCCGCTACCCCAACGGGGACGTCACGGTACGTCCCCGCAAAGGAAGCTTCGGCTTCAGCCTCTCATATCGTTTTTAGGAGACACCATGAGGATCCCATTCCCTTTCAATCGCCACACCGTTTTCCGACAGCTTCTCCTGCCGCTTGCCGGTACAGGCCTTCTCGTCGCCGGCGGGATCCGGCTCGACCCGGCGGCGCAGAACCACCCCGGCCACACCACGCTGGAGCGGGCCCGCAACGGCGTGCAGGTGGTCAACATCGCCCGCCCCGACGGCCGGGGGATCTCCCACAACAGCTATATCGACTTCAACGTCCCCGTACAGGGAGTGATCCTCAACAACGCCCGCACCGACGCCAAGACCGCTCTGGCCGGCTATATCTACCCCAACCGCAACGTCCGCGACCATCAGGCTTCCCTGATCCTCAACGAGGTGACCGGGGCGGATCTGACCCGGATCTCGGGCTACCTGGAGGTGGCGGGCCGCGGGGCCGACGTGATCGTGGCCAACCCCCACGGCATCCGGGTCAACGGCGGGGGCTTTCTGAATATCCCGAGGGCCACCCTGACCACGGGCAAGGTCTCCTTCGAGGGAGGCCGGCCTCTCTATGACGTTCACGGGGGGACGATCCGGATCGAAGGGGAGGGGCTGGATGCCTCCCGGAGCCGTTCGCTGGAGCTCTACTCCCGGGCCCTGCGGATCAACGCCGCGCTCCATGCCGGCGACCTGCGGGCGGTCACCGGGAGCTACCGGATCGACGCGGCGGGACGGATCCACGCCCGTCCGGACGACGGCAAGGGATCGGAGCGCTTCAGCATCGATTCGAGCGCCCTGGGCGGGATCTACGCCGGGGCCATCTCCCTGGTGGGGACCGGCCGGGGGGTGGGGGTCAACCTCCCGCCGGTGGTGGCGGCCCAGAAGAGCCTGAGCATCCGGGCCGACGGGCGGATCGTCCTGGGCAGGGCCTCCGCCAAAGGCCGGGCAGAGATCCGCAGCGGGCACGGGACGCTGAAGCTGGGCAAAAGCCTCTACGGCGGATCGCTGGACCTGGCGCTGGGTGAGGGGCTGCAGCTGGCCGAGGGGGTCACCCTGGCCTCCCGGGGCGCTCTGCATCTCCGGGCGCCTTCCCTGGAGAACGGAGGGATCCTGGCGGCAGGGCTGGGGGAGGATTTCACCCCCTTGGGCACCGGGGCGATGGATCTGGAGATCGCCGAAACGCTCCGCAACGACGGGATTCTCTATGCCGGAGAGAGGCTGCAGCTGAGCGCCGCCGGGCTGAGCAACGCTCCGGCGGGGCAGATCGACGCGGGAGCGCTGGATCTGGACCTGGACCACTGGGAGAATCTGGGGACCGCGGCGGCGGGGAGTCTCACGGCGAAAGTCGGGGAACTGCGCAACGACGGCACGATCCTTGCGGGAGATACGCTGGATCTGGAGGCCCGAACGCTGGAGAACAACCCCGGTGATACCGGCGCGTCGATCCGCAGCGGCGGGGCGAGCCGCATCCGGGTGGAGGAGGGTCTGCTCAACGCGGGCTTCCTCAGCGCCGCCGGGAGTCTGGATCTTGCCGCCCGGTCGATCCTCAACCGGGCCGGGATCGCCGCCGCCGAGGCGCTGACGATCAGCGCGGAGGATCTTCGCAACGAAAAGACGATCTTCAGC
>JALWZI010000049.1 GCA_027002755.1 Campylobacteraceae bacterium
AGAGATGCAGGGGTTCCTCTACAGCGAACCGAAACGTGCTGCGGAGATCCTTCGTTTGTTGAAGGAGATGAACGGGAAGAAGGGTGAAAAGTAACTTGTTCGATCAAAGAAAAAAGATCTGATGATTTCAGATATAGAATAATTTGCAATGGAAGGAAAAATGTTGAAGATGGCGGAGACGGAGGGATTCGAACCCTCGGTGCCCGTTAAGGCACGCACCCTTAGCAGGGGTGTGGTTTCAGCCAGCTCACCCACGTCTCCGTAAGAACGCCGCATTATAATCGAAAAAAGTTGAACCAAAGCTGAAAATTGGCTACAATCCACCACATCATACAGGCAGGAGAGACCATGTTCCAGAAGTTTGCGCCGCTGATCATTCTGTTGATCTTTGCCCTGGCGACGATCTTTATCGTCCTGGGGCTCGAAAAAGCCAGCGACATGACCCATCCGCCCCAAAAGAAGACCATCCAACAAGGAGAGAAATAATGTTCGGAAAGAAACTCAAAGAGTACGACCTCAGTCCCGAAGAGCTGGAGAAACTCCAGTACGCCCTGGTCAAGACCCCCAAAGGGACCATCAAGATCAAACTCTACCCCAAAGACGCCCCCAATACCGTGGCCAACTTCGCCCACCTGGCCAACAGCGGCTTCTATGACGGACTGAAGTTCCACCGGGTCATTCCCGGCTTCATGGCCCAGGGAGGATGCCCCCACTCCAAAGACAATCCCCGTCTCGCCGGCACCGGCGGGCCCGGCTGGGCGATCCGCTGCGAAACCGATAACGGCATCCCTCACAAACGCGGAGCCCTCTCCATGGCCCATGCCGGCAAAGATACCGGCGGCAGCCAGTTCTTCATCACCTTCGTCGATACACCCCATCTGGACGGAGTTCATACGGTCTTCGGAGGAATAGAGGAGGGGGATACGGAGAGTTTCCGCGTCCTCGACAGTATCGAGATGAACGACGATATCGACGAGATCCGGGTGGTCGAGAGTACCGACTGATTCCGGTAGTTAGAGTTGGAGCACCGAATAGACGGGAGCGTCGATCCCCTCCCGTCCTTTGAGAAAGATCAGCTCCAGGATAAAACAGCACTCCACACAATGCGCACCCACCTTGTCGATCAGACGGGCGGCGGCGGCAGCGGTCCCGCCGGTGGCGATCAGGTCGTCGATGAGGAGCACCCGGGCCGGTTTTTCCCGGCAGACCCCTTCTTCACCGAATGCGTCGATGTGGATCTCCACTTCGTCGAACCCATACTCCAGTGAATACTTCTCCGAAACCGTCGTGTAGGGGAGTTTCCCCTTTTTTCGGATGGGAACGAAGCCGATCCCCAGCCGATCCGCCAGGACACTGCCGAAGATGAATCCCCTCGCATCGATGCCGGCGATATAGTCCAGATCGTAACCGCTGTAGCGCTCCTGCAGATGGTCCATCAAAGTCCGGAAAGCTTCGGGATTGTTGAGCAGGGTGGTGATATCCTTGAACTGGATCCCGGGCTTGGGAAAGTCCGGAATGGTCCGGATGCTTGAAAGGATCTTCTCTTTTTCGTCGGGGCTGAGTGTGGACATGTTGACTCCTCGATGATTAGAATTCGAAACCGCCCCCGGTTCCCTTGTTCATGCTTTCATAGACAGCGTTGACATACCGGGTGCGCACTTCGCACCCCAGAATGGCCTCGCACTTGAGGCAGCTCTCCAGGCCCTTTTCCTTCTGACAGGCTTTCAGCTCTTCCAGCTTTTGGACGAGGGCCTCTTCCCATTGGTCGGCGGGGAAGGGTTTTCCGTGCTGATCAGGCGATGCCATAGGCCTCTTTCATGCGGGAGATCTCGTAGCGGGAGCCGAAAAAGCAGGGGCTGGTGGCGTGGGGATGCTCCGGGGCGAGTTCCAGGAGCCGCTGTCCCCGCTCGTCCACCGCCTCCCCGTCGGCGGCTTCGTAGATCAGGGCAAAAGGAAGTACCTCGAAAAGCAGCCGCAGCTTGCCCTCGGGTTTGTCGCTGGTGCCGGGGTAGCTGAAGAGTCCGCCCCCTTTGAGCAGGATCTGATGCAGGTCGGGGACCATCCCGCCGCTGTAGCGCAGGCGGTACCCCTCGGCGAAAAGTGAGTCGATGAAGGCCTTGTGGCGGGGAGACCAGTTCTTCTGGGTGCCGCCGGGGGCGTTGAGTTTGCCCTTTTCTTCCAGACGGACCTCTTCACACTGGAGGTTGAAGAGATGACTGCTTCCGCAGCGGTAGTGCTCTACACGCCCTCCCGCCGTCACCGTCACCATCTCCAGTCTGGGGCCGTAGACGATATAGGCGGCAGCCCGGAGGGTCTCACCGCTGGGTTCTCCCTCGTAGATACCGAAGATGCTTCCTACCGAGAGATTCACATCCACGAT
>JALWZI010000050.1 GCA_027002755.1 Campylobacteraceae bacterium
GACATTTAAAATTTTATTGGGTAATATTCCGGCCTGTATTTTTGATGGCAGGGTAGCTCAGCTGGTTAGAGCGCTGGTCTCATAAGCCGGAGGTCGGGGATTCAAGTTCCCCCCCTGCTACCATCCACTTCCATTCGGATTTCCCCTTTTCCCCATCCATATTTCTCTAACGTTTAATCCGCCATAATACCCTCTCTATAATCCCATTCTATGCATTAGCCAGCACCTCATCTGCATCGATCATCGGCGGAATGGGCGATCGAAGCGAATGCTCAACGCACCTTCCAGGTGCGCCTGCGCTTCTATCCGACACCCCTTCACACCGAGCATCGACGCATCTGAAGTACTTTCTACTGCATAAAATAGGATAATCGTTCATATTCGGATATCTGGATCCGATCAGGAGGAAAACGATGGTACATCTGGACAGCCCCTCACTGCGGGAGGCTCTGGCTGCGGCACTCGATGCGGCACCCCGAAAGCAGGAACAGGAGATCGTGACATTGGATCGCGCATTGGGCCGTATTTTGGCGAAAGAGATCCGCGTACGCAAAAATATGCCGGCTTTCGACAATTCGGCGATGGACGGATTCGCTTTTCGGCATGAAGAGGCGGGGAAAGAGCTGCGTATCGCTGCGACCATATTTGCGGGAGATCGCCCCAAACCGACACTCAAAGAGGGGGAGTGCTACCGGATCATGACCGGGGCACAGGTTCCTTCCGATGCCGATACCGTCGTACCCATCGAAAAGTGCTCCCGGGTCACGGAAGAGAGTGTCGAAATCCCGGCGGAGATCAAAAAGGGGAGCAATCTGCGCCGCAAGGGGGAGGAGCTGCAGGCAGGAGAACCGCTGCTGGCAGCCGGAACCCTGCTCGAGCCCTCCCACATCGCGCTGCTGAGTGCCCAGGGGATCATGGCGGTTTCGGTCCATACGCCGCTGCGTATCGCCGTGCTCTCTACCGGTAATGAGATCCGGGAGCCCTGGGAAGCGGCCACCGAAAACGAGATCTACAACGCCAACGCCTTCGGGATCCTGGCGATTCTGCAACGCTACGGTTTCCAGGGAGAGTACCACGGACGGATCCCTGACGACCGGGAGGCGACGGAGCGGATGATCGGGGAGCTGCGAAGCTACGACGTGATCCTCACCAGCGGAGGGATCAGTATGGGGGAAGCGGACTACCTCTACGAGGCCTTTCTCTCCAACGGGCTCTCTCCGCTCTTTCACGGCGTCAACGTCAAACCGGGCCGACCGACGATGATGGGGGTGATGGGATCGACCTTCGTCATGGCGATGCCCGGCAACCCTTTGACGACCCTCCTCAATCTCCTAGTCCTCTCCCTGCCGGTGCTCTATGCCATGCAGGGGACCGATCGGGTGCATCACCGACGCTATACCGCCGTGATGGGCGAGCCTCTGCGACTTCGGGGTGGCCGGAGCGAGATGGTTCTGGGATCGGTACGTGAAGGGGCTTTTTATCCCACCCGAGGCAACCGTTACGGTTCGGGGATGCTGACCCCTCTGGCGGAGAGTGGTGCGGTGGCGATCTTCGGAGAGGAGACACGGGAGCTTGCCGAAGGGGAGTCGATCGAGGTGATCCCGCTCTGGGATCCGGGACGGGAATGAATTCCCGTTTCCATCGTGATCAGCGTTCGACGTCGATATCCTTTTCGTTGCGAAGGTTGATCATGATGATGCCGGGGCTGCGAAAGCTGAAAAAAACCAGGCGGATGAATTGCCAGGGAATGCAGTGTCGCATGCAACGCTGGAACTTCCCGGGAATCATCGCGGTCTGAAACTGCGGGTCGGCGAAATTGAGTTCTTCTTCGATCATTTCTTTCTCCTTATTATTCAGGGATCAGCGTCCAGCCCGGATGGAGCTTGGCTTTGCAGATAAAGAGTTGATGGAAGATGTACTTGAGCCAGTGACTTCAAAAAAACAGAATAAAAAATCTTCATATCTAGCTGTTTTTGAAAATGAAGTACCGATCTTTCCAGCTCATTTGGCATAGAAAAAATTCAGTTATAATTTAAAAATTTCCAAGATATATGAGGAGAAAGGAGTAGTTATGGCCATGGCCATCGACCCCCGAACATTGGACTATGTGGCATTGGGCGTACTCGTTACCGTCGCCCTGGTTCTGGTCTATGCGATCATCTACATTCACGACATTCCCTACGAGATGGCGAAAAAACGGAACCATCCCCACCGGGACGCCATCCATGTGGCCGGCTGGGTGAGTCTCTTTTTGATGCACACCATCTGGCCCTTTCTCTGGATCTGGGCCTATCTCTACAAACCCGGAGAGGGGTGGGGGGCCGAGACGGTGATAGTGGAGCCCTCCGATGAGCTCAAAGCGAGTCTGAAGAAGATTGATGAGCTGGATGAAAAGATCAAAACGCTGGAGGCCAAAGTCCATCATACCGCCCGGGAGGTTGCCGCAGAAACCGGGAGCGAAACAAATGAGGGAGGAGCCGCCTGATGGAAACCTTGATGCTCCTGACCTACGCCGCACTGTGCTGGGTCATTTTCAAAGTCTTTCGGATCCCGGTCAACAAGTGGTCGCTGACCACCGCCGTTCTCGGCGGGGTCGTCCTGATCGGCTCAATGCTGGCCGGGATGGCCTATTTCCACCCCGGATCCCGCAGCGCCAGGATCTACTATGTGACAACCCAGATCGTCCCCAATGTACGGGGCAAGGTGATCGAAGTGGTCGCCAAACCCAACGTCCCCGTCAAGAAAGGGGATGTGCTGCTCAAGATCGATCCGACCCCCTACAAAGCGGTGGTCGATGACCTGAAAGCCCAGCTTGAATTCGCCAAGAAGCGGCTCGAGGATACGAAACTCCTGGCCCAGACCGCCGGCGGGTCGAAGTTCGATGTCTACAATTGGGAAAAAGAGGTCGCCTCCCTCAAGGCGAAACTCGCCAAAGCCCGCTTCGATCTCGACAGCTGTGTTGTCCGGGCCCCTTCCGACGGTTATGTGACGCAGGTCAGGGTACGTCCCGGGCAGATGGCGGTGCCGATCCCCGCGTTGCCGGTCATGACCTTCGTCAACAGTGACTCGGCAGCGCTGATCGCCGGCTTCGGTCAGGAGCCGGTCAAAAATATCAAACCTGGGGATGCGGCGGAGGCGATCTTCGTTTCGGTTCCGGGACGGACGTTCCAGGGCAAGGTCAAAGGGGTCCTGCCCGCGTTGGCCGAGGGGGAGCTCAACGCCAACCGGAACATGGTCTCTTTCTCTCAGCAGCTACCCATTGGTGAGGTCCCCGTGATCATCCAGCTGGACAAGAACATCAGTGAGTTGGGCCTGCCGCTGGGGGTGGAGAGTACCGTGGCGGTCTACGGAGCCCATGAAGGCTTCTGGTCCCATGTGGCTATCATCCGGAAGATCCTGCTTCGGATGCTGGCCTGGAGCTACTTCCTGCGTTTCCACTGATGAGGAGAGTTGAATGACGAAACGATACAAGATGAGGATGCTGGCCGTTCCGGCAGCGGCACTCCTTCTGGGAGGATGTGCTCACAATGTCGTTCCCTCCAAGACGGTCAACGGCGAAGTGCGCAAAACGGCTCCCAAAGCCCCCTCCCACTACCG
Organism: Campylobacteraceae bacterium; assembly: GCA_027002755.1. Lineage (GTDB taxonomy): Bacteria > Campylobacterota > Campylobacteria > Campylobacterales > Sulfurovaceae > Nitratifractor. Next base: position 3,598 of record JALWZI010000050.1, read on the forward strand.
AAGCAGTTATGTCGGCGGTCCGGTCCGTGACAATTGGTTGCGAAGCTTCCGGGACCCGACCCTCAATACTCTGGTCCGCGAAGCCCAGAAGAACAATCCCGATCTGATGATCGCTGCCAGCCGGGTCGAGCGGGCCGCGGCTATGATGCAGTTGACCCGATCGGGGATGATGCCCCAACTGGGAATCGGCGGGAATTTCGTCGATCGAAACTGGGACTACAACTACAAAGAACGCGACGATCGCCACTATCGGGGCTCAGCCTATCTCAGTCTCAGCTGGGAGCCCGACCTCTGGGGGCGGGTGGCCAATGCGCTGAACTCCGACGCCGAAGCGACCATTGCGACGCTGGCCGACTACGAGTGGGCCCGACAATCCCTTTCGGCTTCGACGGCGCGGGCCTGGTTCCTCCTGGGATCGGATCAGATGATCGAAGATTTCTATCGTCAGCTGGTGGGGATCCAGAAAAAGGCGGAAGATATCCTGAACAAACGGGCCAAGATCGGGCAGGGGAACATGCGTGACGTTCACATGATCCGCGGGATGGTCGCCGAGGCCGAAGATGGACTTCAGGCGACCCGGGCGGCCAAAGAGCAGGATACCCGGGCCCTGGAGACGCTGATCGGACGCTACCCCGGCAACAAGATCCGGGCCCATAGGCTCCGGGCGGTCACCGGCCGCGTTCCCAGCGGTGTACCGCTGGATCTCCTCAATCGCCGCCCCGATATCATCGCCGCCCAGTATCGGGTCGCTTCGGCCTTCCACAACACCGAAGCGATGCGGTTGCTGCGCCTGCCCCGGATCACGCTCAGCGCACAGCTGGGTGCCGATACGATCCAGCAGACCCTGGCCAAGCTGATCGGCGGACTCTTTATGCCGGTCTTCGACGCCGGAGCGATCCAGGCCAGGATCGATGCCGCCAGCGCCGATCAGAAGGCGGCTATCGCCGCCTATAAAAGAACAGTTCTCAACGCCTACCGGGAGGTGGAGAACGCCCTGGCCAATGAGCGCTATCTCGCCCGCCGCTACGCCTACCTGAATACCATGGTCAAAGAGTATAAAACCGCCTACGATATGACTGACAAGAACTACAGGATCGGTCAGGGAACCATCCTCGACGTGCTCCAGGCCCAGAGCAAATGGATCAATGCCCGGATCCTCCGCACCCAGGTGATGAAAGCGCGGCTCATCAACCGGGTCAACCTCCATTTGGCGCTGGGGGGAAGTTTTGATCGAAAATAGTTATTGGTGTATTGGTATATTGGTGTATTGGGGCTAAAGAGAACTTATCATAATATATCAATAACCAATATACCAATTACGCCGCCGTAGGCGGTAGAAGGATTGCCATGAACCTCGTCATCGCTCTCGATCTCCCCTCCTCCGCCGAAAACCTCCGACTCGCCGAATCCCTGGCCGGTTACGACAATCTCTGGATGAAGGTCGGTTTCCGGACCTACATACGGGACGGGCGGAATTTCCTCGATACCCTCAAAACCATCAATCCCCACTTCAAAGTTTTCCTCGATCTCAAACTCTACGACATTCCCAATACCATGGCCGACGCTGCAGCCGAGATCGCCGAACTGGGGGTGGAGATGTTCAATATCCACGCCAGTGCCGGTGAACGGGCGATGCGAACGGTGATGGAGCGGCTGGAGCCCTACGGCAAGGAGCGTCCTCTGGTCCTGGCGGTGACGGCTCTGACCTCATTCAGTGAAGAGGAGTTTCGGAAGATCTATGAAAAAGGGATCGACGAAAAGGCGGAGCAGTTCGCCAGGATGAGCTATGCAGCGGGCCTGGACGGGGTCGTCTGCAGTGCTTTCGAATCCCGGGCGATCAAAGCGGCGACCGCCGAGACTTTCCTCACCCTCTCTCCGGGGATTCGTCCCTTCGGTGAGGATGCGGGGGATCAGCAGCGGGTGGCGGATCTGGAATTCGCTGCCGGGGAAAAGGTCGATTTTCCCGTTGTGGGAAGGCCTGTTTACCGGGCGGAGGACCCGGCGGCCAAGGTCAAACGGATACTCGATACAATAGAACAGATCCAAACTCGATCAAAGGAGAAGTGATGTCACAACTGGACGATATTCGTAACAGGATCAAAACGGAGGTCAAGCACCTCAAGGAGTCTCGTCGTTCCGAACACGATGTCTTTTACCAGGCCCTGGAAGAGGTGCTCCTCTCCGTCGCACCTCTCTACCTCTCCGATCCGAAGTACGAACGGCACAACGTTGTCCGTCGTCTGGCGGTCCCCGACCGGATCATCAAGTTCAAGGTTGCCTGGCTGGATGACAACAACGAGATCCAGGTCAATACCGGCTACCGTGTCCAGTTCAACAACACCCTTGGGCCCTACAAGGGAGGCCTGCGCTTCCACCCCACGGTCAACGAAGGAGTCCTGAAGTTTCTGGGCTTCGAACAGATCTTCAAAAACGCTCTGACGGGCCTGCCCATCGGCGGCGGCAAAGGTGGCAGCGACTTCGACCCCAAAGGGAAGAGCGACATGGAGGTGATGAAATTCTGCTCCGCCTTCATGACCGAGCTGCACAAATATATCGGTCCCGACATCGACGTTCCCGCCGGTGACATCGGCGTCGGAGGACGGGAGATCGGCTATCTTTACGGAGAGTACAAGAAGATCACCTCCCGCTACAACGGGGTGCTGACCGGCAAGCCCTTCTTCTTCGGCGGCTCCCTCGGACGCCCCGAAGCGACGGGATACGGGGTGGTCTATTTCACCCAGCAGATGCTGGAGGAGATGGAAAAAGAGCCGCTGGAAGGAAAGGTCTGTACCGTCAGCGGTGCCGGCAACGTGGCGCTGCACGCCATCGAAAAGCTGCTGCAGCTGGGAGCGATTCCTGTTACCTGTACCGACAGCCGGGGAACCCTCTACGATCCGAGGGGGCTGGATATCGAGCTTCTCAAGGAGCTCAAGCTGGTCAAGCGCGCCTCGTTGGAGGAGTATGCCAAGGTCCATGCCGAAGCGAAATACATTCCGGTCTCCGAGTATCCCGAAGGGGGGCATGCCGTCTGGCATATTCCCGCCTATGCCGCCTTCCCCTGCGCCACCCAGAACGAGCTGACGGAGGTCGATGCCAAAGCGTTGATCAAAAACGGGGTCGTCAGCGTCACCGAAGGGGCCAACATGCCCAGTACCCCCGAAGCGATCGAAGCTTTCCTCGAAGCGGGGATCGCCTTCGGCCCCGCCAAGGCTGCCAATGCCGGCGGTGTAGCCGTCAGCGAGTTCGAAATGAGCCAGAACGCCCAGCTGCAGCGCTGGAGTTTCGAAGAGGTGGATCGCAAGCTCAAAGAGACCATGGTCCACATCTGCCGAACCATCGTCCGGACTTCCCGGGAATACGGCGTGGAAGGCAACCTGGTCGACGGGGCCAACATCGCCGGCTTCAAACGGGTGGCCGACGCGATGATCGCGGAAGGAATCTAAAAAGCCCTCTCCTATAGTTTTTAGCGTGGGACTGCCATCCCGCACCCTCTTGAGCACAGAGATTCCAGGTGGCTACTTATCCTTTGGTTCTCAGAGAGCATTAGAGATGACACATGGGAGAGCGTGAAGCCAAAGAAGGCTACAATAGATCTGCCTTTATGGGGCAGGAAGGGGGGCATATCCCATGGAACAGTTTCTCATCTACGCCATCGCGCTCACTCTGGCGGTCTTTCTGCTCTATTTCGTCGGAGTGGCTATCGCCCCCTACGACCCCGACAGTGTCAAGAACGATCACTTCGAGTGCGGACTCCCCGCCAGCAGCGAACACCCCCGCCGTGCCAACTACGGCTATTTCGTCTATGCCATCATGTTCATCGTCGCCGACATGACGGGGCTCTTTTTCGCCCTTTTCGTCTTCGATACGGATCGCAGGGCCTCCATCGTCGCGGCACTCTTCGCCGTGGCGGTGGCGATCGCCGTGACCCTGGCGATGCGGGAGATCCAGTTGAGCCGGTCCAAAGGAACACGATGATCAAAATTCTCGACTTTTTCGACTACGCCCGGAGCGAGAGCCTCTGGATGGCCCACTTCTGTACCGGCTGCTGTTCTCTGGAGATGGCGGCGGCCATGGGACCGCGCTACGACTGGGAGCGCTACGGCTATATGCCGACCCCGACCCCCCGACAGGCGGACGTGCTGATGATCACCGGTCTGGTGAGCAAAAAGATCCTGCCCGCCCTGCTGCGTACCTACGCCCAGATGCCCGAGCCCAAATACGTGATGGCTCTGGGGGCCTGCAGCTACGACGGCGGTCCCTACAACGATTCGCTCTCGGTGATCAAGAACCCTACCGAGATCCTCCCCGCCGATGTCTTCGTCGCCGGCTGCCCTCCCAAGCCCGAGGCGATCATCGAGGGGCTCGAGACGATCAAGAAAAAGATCAAAAACAAAGAGCCCAGCGCCGCCAGCCAGGGGGGATTGTGGAA
>JALWZI010000051.1 GCA_027002755.1 Campylobacteraceae bacterium
CTCCAGGCTGGCGGCACCGTCGAACAGGGTCTTTTCGTCAAAAGCTTTGGCCAGAAGCTGCAGGCCCACAGGCATACCGCTCTCGGCATCCTTCATGATGGGCAGGCTGATACCGGGCAGTCCCACCAGGTTCACGGCGATGGTGTACATGTCGCTCTTGTACATCTCCAGCGGATCGGCCAGCGCCCCAAGCTCGGGGGCGACAGAGGGGGCGACAGGCGAGAGGATCAGATCCGCCTCGTCGAAGACCTTGTTGAACTCGTCGCGGATCAGATGGCGAACCTTCTGGGCCTTGAGGTAGTAGGCGTCGTAGTAGCCGGAGCTCAGGACGAAGTTCCCCAGCAGGATCCGACGTTTGACCTCCTCGCCGAAGCCTTCGCTGCGGGTACGGAAATAGAGATCCTCCAGGTTCCTGGGATCCTCGCAGCGCCGACCGTAGCGTACCCCGTCGTAGCGGGCCAGGTTGGTCGCCGCTTCGGCGGTGGCGACGATGTAGTAGGTGGCGATATCGTATTTGGTATTGGAGAGCTCTTTGTGGACAATGGTGTGTCCTTCGGCTTCCAACGCTTTGACCGCCTCTTCGTAGGCTTTCTGCACCGCGGGAGAGGCTTCGGAGACGTAGTTGTCGATGACGGCGACGGTCAGCTTGCGGTCGGGGTCGATCTGCCCGTAGATGGGCTCTTTCTCGAACTCGGCGCTGGTGGAGTCCTTGGGATCGTGGCCTTTGATGGCGTCGTAGAGGATCGCCGCGTCTTCCACATTTTGGGTGATGGGGCCGATCTGATCCAGACTGGAGGCGTAGGAGGCCAGACCGAAACGGCTCACCCGTCCGTAGGTGGGTTTGAAGCCCACCACACCGCAGTAGGCGGCGGGCTGGCGGATGGAACCGCCCGTGTCGCTTCCCAGTGCCGCGATCGCTTCGCCGGCAGCCACCGCCGCGGCGGAACCGCCCGAGGAGCCGCCGGGGACCCGGCTTTTGTCGTGGGGGTTGAGGGTGGGGCCGTAGAAGCTGCTCTCGGTGGTGGACCCCATGGCGAACTCATCCATATTGGCCCGACCGAAGGGGGCCATCCCCGCCGCCAGCAGGTTCTCGATCACCGTGGCATTGTAGGGGGCGATGTAGCCCTGCAGGATCCGCGAACCGCCGGTGACGCTCCAGCCTTTGACCTGGATATTGTCCTTGACGAGGATGGGTACCCCCTCCCCCGCCTCGTCGAAAGCGATGTAGGCGTTCAGGCCGTTGCGCTCGGCCCGCTGCCTGAGCTCCTGTCTGATCTCCGCCAACTCCTGCGGTGATTTGGAAAGTGCTTCTTTGAGGGTTATCACGTGGCTGTCCTGATCGGATGATGTAGTCGTGGATTATATCCAAAAAGAGGTTTGGCGAGGTTTGGGATTTCGAATAACGATGCAAGAGAGGCAAAGCAAAGAGGCAAGAGGATGGAAGAGAAAAGACCGCCTCACGGCATACCGGCAGGCAGATAGGGAATGGGTGGCATGGCTCTGGCGGAGCGGCGGGCCCGTTCATCGATCCGGGGGGCCGGACCGCCGTGGCCGTACGCGACCAGGTGTGGCGTCGTCCCCGGATTGCCGACGAAACCGAAAGGAACCTTCGTGCTCACAATGATCCAGCCCCCTGTCGTATGATCGACGATCTTGACGCCGTCGATGAACTGACCCTCGGCAAGCCGATAGCCGGTAACGGGGAGCACTTCGGTTTCGTGGGAACAGTCGGGAGGGATCATAATCTGTCCGGGTGTGAGAATCGTACTCAGCGGTCCCATGCGCTGCAGCGCCATAGCAAGGGCCGGCCCCTCCAGACGCATTACTCCGCCGGAACCGACACGCAGATAGATCAGGCGCGGATCAAGCGTACGGAAGGTCACTGCACCGGCTTGCCCCCGGATCTGCCTGTCGACGATGGCGTACCAGACCTGGGCCGCCGGCATTTTCGACCCACGGAACTCGATCCCATAGAGCATACCCTGGGGAGTCCGTTTCTGTCCCAGATAGAGTGCGATCGTGCCGTCGTCGTAGCGAGCCCAGTCGCCTTTTTCCAGCTCTGTGAAACTCCGGGTGACGATGTGGTTTTGCAGGTCATGAAGCTTTTCGGCGACAGCTTGGCATGCGGTATCGTTCCCTCCGCCTGAGAGCAACGTGGCGAGAAACAGAATCAATGTAAAAAATCGTTTCATTGTCTTCTCCTATTCCTTACGAAATAGAGACTTTGAACATACCTCATCGGATCAGCCGGATCTCCACCCTCCGGTTTTTGGCCCGGCCCTCCTCGGTAGCGTTGTCAGCAATGGGATCAGCCTTGCCTCGACCTACGATTTTGAACAGTTTGGA
>JALWZI010000052.1 GCA_027002755.1 Campylobacteraceae bacterium
TGAGGGGAACTCAGAGTGAGCGGATCAGCTCGTCCTGTTTGTTGGACCACTGGATCGCGTTCTCCCGGGTGATGACCCCCTGGCGGATCAGGCGCAGCATCACCTGGGTCTGGGTCTGCATGCCGGTATCTTCCTGGCCCAACTGCATAGCGGAGTAGATCTGGTGGACCTTGTCCTCCCGGATCAGGTTGGCGATAGCGTGGTTGCTGATGAGGATCTCCGGGACAGCGACCCGGCCGCCTCCGATCTTGGGCAGCAGCGCCTGGGCGATGACCGCCACCAGAGAGCTGGAGAGCATGGCGCGGATCTGGGGCTGTTCATCCCCGCCGAAGACGTCGATGATCCGGTTGATGGTTCCCGGTGCGGAGTTGGTGTGCAGCGTCGCGAAGACCAGGTGCCCGGTCTCGGCAGCGGTCAGGGCGGCGGCGATGGTCTCCTTGTCCCGCATCTCCCCGATCAGGATGATGTCCGGGTCTTCCCGCATGGCGTATTTGAGGGCGGCGGCGAAGCTTCGGGTATCGTCTCCGACGCTCCGGTGGGAGAAGACGCACTTTTTGTGCTGGTGGACAAATTCCACGGGGTCTTCCACGGTGATGATGTGTTTGGATTCGTTCTCGTTGATCTCGTTGAGCATGGCGGCCAGGGTGGTCGATTTACCCGATCCGGTGGGTCCGGTGACCAGGATGAGCCCTTTCTCCCGTTTGATCATCTTGCGATAGACCGCCGGAGCGTCGATGTCGTCCAGAGAGGGGACGGTGAGGGGGATGATCCGGAAGGCGGCCGCCATGTCACCGAGGGTCCGGTAGTAGTTGACCCGGAAACGGCCGATCCCTTCCAGCTCGACGGCGAAGTCCAGTTCATTCTCCTCTTCGAATCGCTTTTTCTGCTTTTCGGTCAGCAGGGCGTAACACATCTCTTCGATATCTTCGCCGGTCAGCTTGGGCATGTTGACGGGCCGGAGCTTCCCGTCGACCCGCAGCAGGGGCTCTTTTTTGGAGATCAGGTGAAGGTCGGAGGCGTTGTGGACGACGACGCTCTGGAGAAGTTTTTTGATGTTGAATGCCATAAGGGTTCCCTTTTCGTTGACGGAATGATCTATTCGATAATGGCCGGCACGATGAAAAAGTCGTCGCGGCTCTCGGGGGCGTGTTCCAGGATGATCTTCGGAACCTCGGGGTCGTTGCCCGGAAGGTCTTCCCGCATGGGTGTTCCCCCCTCCAGGGTGGAGAAGTAACTGTCCAATCCTTCGGTATCGAGTTCGTTGAGATTCTCCACATATTCGAGGATTTCGGTGAGCTGTTGCAGTATCTCACCGCGTTTCTCCTCCGCGATCCTCAGGTGGGAAAGTTTTTCGAGTTTTTCCAGGGTTTGCTGATCGATCTGCAAAGGCAGTCCTTTTCCGTAAGACTTGATGGGCTTATTATATAGAAAATGTGATTAAGCCTCCGGGCATAGGCTGATTTTGAAGCTGACGGAGTATAATGCGGTTTATATTGGCCGGACGGTGGTTTTCGGCATGGCGGTCGATCCTGACTGCCGGAACTCCAAACGACAGGATCAAGATGGAATATCAAGGTGAATGGTTAGAGACAGATGCCGTTGACTCTGCCAGGCTCGAAGCATTGCTGAAGGCTCGCAGTGCCGGGGAGTGTGATTTCATGCTGGTGGATGTGCGGGAGCCTTTTGAATATGAAGCGGCGCACCTGCCGGGAGTGGATCTGCTGCGCCCCACCAGCCGGTTCCAGGAGTGGGCACAGGAGCTGATCGACCTGAGCCGTCAGCAACCGGTGATCCTCACCTGCCGTACCGGCAATCGCACCGGCCAGGTCCAGCAGATTCTCAAGGCCAACGGCGCCGGACAACTGATCGACCATCGGGGTGGGATCATGCAGTGGCGGGGTGAGATCGTCCGTAATGACAGTGCCAAAGGAGTCTTATGAATGTCGTTGACCTTTTGATCCGTCTGCTCTCGGCCCCTTCGGTGACGCCGGAGGATGCGGGGCTGATGGAGTATGTCCGGGAGTCGCTGCCCGGTTTCGAAGTCCTTCGGGTGGATGAAGGCGGGGTCAAAAACCTTTTTATGTCCCGAAAGTTTGGCGAAGGAGAACACCTCTGTTTTGCCGGGCACATCGATGTGGTCCCTCCGGGAGAGGGGTGGCAAAGCGATCCTTTCGTCCCACGGATCGAAGGGGGGATGCTCTATGCCCGGGGGGCTCAGGATATGAAGAGCGGTGTTGCCGCTTTCCTCCAGGCGATGAAAGAGGCGGAGACCTTCGACGGAACCCTCTCTCTGCTGCTGACCTCCGACGAGGAGGGGGAAGCAAAATACGGTACCCGGATCGT
>JALWZI010000053.1 GCA_027002755.1 Campylobacteraceae bacterium
AGGAGATCGGTCAGAAATTTTTGGCGTTCTTGAACTCCGCCACTTCGCTGTCGACCATTGCGTCAATCATCCGCAGATAGAGATCGTTGATGAGATTGGGGGAGAGGTCCAGTTCGATGGCTTTGGCCCTGGCCCGGTTGATCACATCAGCGATCCGATCCTCCGCCTTGATCTCGTCGATCGAATCCTTGAAGTGGGCCAACTGCCGGATGTAGGCGTTGCGGGCAGCGATCAGTTCCACGATCTGCTCGTCGAGCTTGTCGATCTCCTGACGGGCCTCATCAAGAGAGTTGCACTGCTTGATCTCCATGCGCTGCCTCCATTTCATAAATCTTGCGGCCATTATAGCATAGCGCTTTCGGCGAAGTCGTTAGTCGATAGTCTCTAGTCGATAGTTGGGGTGGGCAGGATGTCATTTATGGAAGGCATTGGGCCTTGGAGGAAGAACTTCAGCCCTGTCTTGCTGGACTAAAGTCCCGCCTCCAATTAGCCGCGTCACAAAGTGACGCCCCAAAATTCCCAATTCCCAATTCCCAATTCCCAATTCCCAATTCCTAATTCCTAGTTACTAGTTACTAGTTACTAGTTTCCAATATCTCCTCTGCCAGATACCGCGCCACCGCATCTTCGTCATTGCTCCATGGCAGGACGAGATCGGCCCGTTCTTTGAGCTCTTCGATGGCGTTGGCCACGGCGATCCGGCGACCGGCCATTTCGAAGAGGCCGATGTCGTTGTGGCTGTCGCCGAAGACTGTGGTATGGGCCTTGTCCACCCCCTCGATCACTTCCAGTTTTGCCAGGGCGTGGGCTTTGTCCCCCTCGGGGTGCAGAACGGTCATGAACCAGCAGTCGATGTAGGGGTCGGCGGAACGCTTAATCTCGATCGCTTCTCCCAGACGCTCCCGCAGGATCCGCTCCAGCTCGGCGGTCCGCTCCTCACTCTCCATAAAGACCAGTTTGAGGTTCCGATCCATCGCTCGCATCTGCTTGACATCCAGCACCCGCCGGTCGTTGTGAAAGGTAGAGAGCAGTTCGCGCTGCCAGCGGTTGGGGGCATGGGGATAGAGGAAACTCTCCTGCCCATCCTCCTCCATCCCCACCAGCAGCGGCTCCATCCCCATCTCCCGCCGGGCGATATCGATCACCGCATCCCCCAGCTCCCGGTCCAGCGCCGCCACATCGATGATCTTTCCCTCGATCGTAGCGATCACCACGCCGTCCAGGAGAATGAGCGGTTCCCGCAGATGCAGCCCCTCCAGGAGCTTACGCACTCCCGTGAGACTCCGGGCCGTGGCGACGGAGAGCCGGGCCCCCTCTTCCACACAGGCATTCCAGACCCGTCGGCTGTACGCCGAGAGGCTCAGGTCGGTCCGTAAAAAGGTCTTGTCCAGATCGGTAAGGTAGAAAGAGTTCATCGGACCCCGTTTTGTTTTCTTTTCGACATTATCCCAAAATATCTCTGCACTCTCCCACTTCCACTCTCACTCCCCCTCACCTACGCTCCATCCGCCACACCTGCCACTTCTCCACGGGAGCGAAACCAGCCTCGCGCAAAATCTCGGCATCGAGCACCCCCTTTTTCAACATCCGAATCTCCACTCTGTAGGCTCCTTCGTTACGGAAACGCTCTCCTAGATCCCGCAAAACCTCCAGATAGTTCCCTTTTTGCGCCCAGGGGTCCCGGAGATAGAGATCTTCGATATATGCGCTCACCGTGGCCAAATAGCTGGCGAATTTGGGCAAGACGATGGCAAATCCCGCCCTCTCTTTCCCCGCCAGGATCAGCCATCCCCGGGCCGCGGGGCAGCTCCCCAGAAAGGCTTCCCGGTAGGGAGTATACTCTGCCCGGAAAAGCTCCCCCTGCCCCTCCCTCTCTGCCAGTTCCCGATTGAGGGCATAGAGCCGCTGCACCGCTTCCTCCGTCTTGACCTCCTTATAAACGAAACGCTCCATCACCCCTCCTTTTGACCCATTCTGCGGCATACTTACGGAATCATATCCCAAAATCACCCGAAGGAAAAACAACCATGAAGACCATCGGACTCCTGGGCGGCATGAGCTGGGAGAGCAGCGCTCTTTACTATCGGATCCTCAACGAGGAGGTCAAGGATCGCCTGGGCGGCCTCCACTCGGCCCGCTGCGTAATGCTCAGCGTCGATTTCGCCGAGATCGAGCGGCTCCAGATGGCCGGAGAGTGGGAGCGGGCCGGAGCCCTGCTGGCCGAGGAAGCCCGGCGGATCGAAGCGGCCGGGGCAGAGATGCTGCTGCTGTGCACCAACACCATGCACAAACTCGCCCCCCAGATCGAAGCGGCGATCTCCATCCCCTTTCTCCATATCGC
>JALWZI010000054.1 GCA_027002755.1 Campylobacteraceae bacterium
AGCTGATCCGGGATCCCAAACAGTTCGACGTGATCCTGACCGGCAACATTTTTGGCGACATCCTCTCCGATGCGGCCAGTATGCTCAGCGGCTCCATCGGCCTGCTCCCAAGCGCCAGTACCGGCGATGGGGTGGGGCTCTTCGAGCCGATCCACGGTTCGGCCCCTGATATCGCCGGGCAGGGGATCGCCAACCCCATCGCCACCATCGCCAGTGCGAGCATGATGCTCCGCTACGCCCTGGGGGAGGAGAAAGCGGCCGACCGGATCGACAACGCCATCAAAAAAGCCCTGGCCGAGGGCTACCGCACCGGCGATATCGCTGCTTTCGATGCCAAAGAGGTAGTCGGCACCGCCGAGATGGGAAGCATCATCGCCGATCTGGCGGCTAAATAAGGGAGCTTCGCCTTTCTATTCGGTTCCAAGGAGCCGGATCTTTTTCTTTTTGTTATAGTTCTCTCTATGACTTCACTTCAGTTTCCTGACTTTCTCACACCTTTCCCCACTTCCATCAGGCAACAGATCTCCCACGTCAGCATCTTTTTGAAAAACCACTACGGAGCACGATGTCGAATCGTTGGGGGAGCGGTGAGGGATCGGCTCCTGGAACGACCGGTCACCGACGTGGATCTGGAGATCTACGGCCTGGATCCGGAGCGTTTTGCCCAGGCGATGGAGCGGCTGGGGGCTCAGGGGGTGGGCAGGAGCTTCTATGTCTATAAATACGGGGATCTGGACATCGCCCTGCCGCGCAAAGAGCGGAAAGTGGCTCCGGGACATCGGGGATTTGCCGTGGAGCCGGCTGTCGATGAGCGGGAGGCGACGCGTCGGAGAGATTTTACGATCAACGCGATGATGTACGATCTTAAGGAGGAGGAAATTCTCGACTACTGGAGCGGCCTGGAGGATCTGGCTGCCCGGCGGCTTCGGGCCGTCGATCCTGCAACCTTCGTGGAGGATTCGCTCCGGGTGCTGCGGGGGATGCAGTTTGCGGCCCGCTTGGGCTTTCGGATCGAGGAGATGACCTGCCGGCTCTGCCGAACGATCCCTTTGGATGATCTGCCGGGCAGCCGGATCTTCGGGGAGTTCGAGAAGCTCTTCGGAGGGGAGTGGCTCCACTATGGACTTTATGCGCTGGAGAGCATGGAGGTCTCCAGGCGGCTCTGGGGGGAGGGGCTGGGGTATGGCTCCTTCCTCCGTGCCGCCCGGGAGATGGCGCGCTATCCTTCCGGAGCACCCGAGGCAGTGCGTCCCTACTGTTTCCTGACGATCTACCTTCAGCACAGTCGAGTGAGCGCGGAGCGGATCCTGGAGGCGATCGATGCCCCCAACCGCTACCGACGTCTGCTCGAGAATCTTCCGAAACTTTCCAAGAGAGTCACTCCCGCCTTTGTGGCTGACCTGGCCCGAAAAGAGGGAGTACAGGCTTCGCCGCTGGCCTGCTATCCGGCTGTTCGTAGCCTTGCCGAAAAGATCGGTGTCTGGAAAGCTCCCTTCGATATCGGTATCTCCCCCAAAGAGTTGATGCAGTTTGGTTTCGAGGGCAGAGCCTTGGGAGAAGAGCTCGAGCGGCGACGCCGGGAAAAACTGGCCCGATTGGAGGAAGAAGGATGAAGATCGCACTCTGTCTCAGCGGCGGTGCTTTGCGGGCGGCGGCCCAGATCGGTGCCCTGCGTTTCCTGGAGGAGCAGGGGGTCGAGGTCGCAGCGGTCTCCGGCAGCAGCGCCGGGGCGATGATCGCCCTGCTGATCGCGGCGGGCTGGGAGAGCGGACGCATCGAGGAGTTTCTCACCTCATTGCGTCGACGCCAGATCTTCCGCCTGGGCAGAGGGCCGGGGATCTTCAGTCTGAAGGGGATCGAGGCGAGGCTTCGTGAAGCACTGGGGCCGATCGGAGATGAGGGGCTGAGGATCCCCTGCTACAGCTGTGTCACGGAGCTGGAGACCGCCCAGAGTCGCTATCTGGACAGTGGGGATCCTGTCGCCAACGCCCTGGCCTCCTCCTCTTTGACGCCGCTTTTCCATCCCCGGCAGATCGGCGATGCCTGGTACATCGACGGAGGATTCAGCGACAATCTGCCGGTCCGTCCCCTTCTGGACCATGAGCTGCCGGTGCTTTCCATCAATGTCAACCCCCTGACGGCCGGAGTGCCCGACTCCTTCCGCTCTCTTCTGCTACGATCGCTCATGATCATGCTCAACAGCAATATCCGCCCCTCTGTCGGACTCTCGCAGGCTCATCTGGAGGTTCGGGGGATCGCCGAAATGCATCTTTTCGATTTCTCCGAACTGGAGTCCGCACTCGAATGCGGCTACCGTGAACTTCGGGATGCCTGG
>JALWZI010000055.1 GCA_027002755.1 Campylobacteraceae bacterium
GGCCTGGGCGGCGGGAGGGGAGAGCTCCGCCGCGGCGGCGGGTGCGACGCCGGAGAGCTCTTTCTGGAGGGTGCGGATCATCTCGTCGATCTCTTTGACCGAGAGGGCCTCCATCATCTTGAAGAGGGTCAGGGAGAGGACGAACTCGCCGTCGCTTCCCAGAAAGAGCAGCTCCTTGGCCTCGGCGAGGATCCGGAAAAACCGGTCGAGGATCAGAGGGCTGAAACGGGGATCCTTGGCGAAGAGAAGCTCTTTCAGATGCAGCGTCAGCTCGTCGACGATCATCTCCGTCTCGTAGTCGGCACACTCGTGGACAAAGGCCAGGATCCCCGCTTCGTCTTTGTGGAGGATCCGATCCAGGAGCTCATCCAGCTTCGCCGGATCGATGATCCCCAACATAGAGGTGACGGTGGCCAGATCCACGGTTCCCTTGGCATAGACGATGGCCTGATCCAGCAGGGTCAGAGAGTCCCGCAGGCTTCCCGCACCGCTGCGGGCGATGATCTCCAGGGCTTCGGGCTCGTAGTCGATGCTCTCCAGATGGAGGATATGCTCAAGGTGGCTCTTGACCAGGCGGGGCGGGATCTTTTTGAACCGGAAGTGCTGGGTCCGGGAGAGGATCGTCGCCGGGAGTTTCAGCGGATCGGTAGTGGCCAAAATAAACTTGACGAATTCCGGGGGCTCCTCCAGGGTCTTGAGCAGGGCGTTGAAGGCCTGGGTGGTCAGCATATGGACTTCGTCGATGATGAAGATCTTGAAGCGGCCGCTCCCGGGCTTGTATTTGGTGTGCTCGATCAGCTCCTTGATATCGTCGATTCCCCGGTTGGAGGCGGCATCCATCTCGATGATGTCCATGTGACGGTATTCATTGGCCATTTGGCAGTGGGGACATGCTTCACAGGGTTTGGAGGTCGGTCCCTTTTCGCAGAGCAGGGCCTTGGCGAAGATCCGGGCGGTGGAGGTCTTGCCGCTGCCCCGGAGCCCCGAGAAAAGGTAGGCGTGGGAGAGCCGGTCGCCGTCGAGCGCCTGGGCCAGGGTCTGGGAAACGGTCTCCTGGCCTACCAGATCGGCGAAGGATCGGGGACGATATTTACGTGCAAGTGCCAATGCCACAGAACTATCCTTAACTTCATTTGATGCCGTAAAAGAGACTCTATTTTAGTGGATCTTTGCTTTCGGGGATATAAAAATGACTCTGTTCAAACCGATATAATTTTGTTATGATTTTCGGATAGGCCTCTGCAGCCTGCTGCCGGTGGGCAGAGAGGAAAAAAACCGGACTGATACGAATAAAATCGCAAGGAGCGGATGTGAAACTGGACGATATCGAGGAGAGCCGGCACGTCGAAGATCGGCGGATGAGCAGCGGCGGGGGGAGGCTTTCGGCGGGAACCCTGATGATGCTTTGGCCGCTGATCCGTATGCTGCTGCGGACCAAGATCGGTTGGGCGATCATCGGATTGGGTGTCGTCGCCTATCTGGCGGGATTCAATCCTCTGAGCCTGGTCGGGGGAGGGGGAAGTGCGGCAGTTCACCGGGCTCCCGGTGCCCAGGAGCAGCAGGAGGCGGTACGGATGAAAAAGGTTCTGGCTTCGACGGAACAGGTCTGGAGTCAGATCCTGGGGAAATACGGCCGTCGATACGATCCGCCGACTCTGGTCCTCTACCGGGGAATGACCCGCAGCGGGTGCGGCTATGCCCAGGCACAGGTGGGGCCTTTTTACTGTCCCACGGACAAAAAGATCTATCTCGATCTCGGATTTTTCGAGGAGATGAAGCGAAAACTCGGAGCCCCCGGGGATTTCGCCCAGGCCTACGTACTGGCCCACGAGGTGGGACATGCGGTGCAGGATCAGCTGGGAATCCTGGACAAGGTCCATCGTCTGCAGCAGCAGGCACTCCAGCGGGGGAACAAAACCCGGGCCAACCATCTGCAGATCCCGGTGGAACTTCAGGCCGACTGTTTCGCCGGGGTCTGGGGACATTACGCCCGCCGTCATTTGGAGCCGGGGGACATCGAGGAGGCGATCAATGCCGCGTCGAAGATCGGTGATGACGCGCTGCAGAAGCAGTCCCGGGGCTATGTGGTCCCCGACAGCTTCACCCACGGGACCTCCCGCCAGCGGATGGAGTGGTTCATGCGGGGATTCAAAAGCGGCGACCTCAAGGCCTGCGATACCTTCCGTTAGCGGTTGTTTTCCAGATACCGGTTGCATGTTTCGGCATCCATCGGACGGGCAAAAAGATATCCCTGTTGCCTGGGCAGTCCGATGGAGGTCAGGAAACGGGACTGCTCTTCGCGTTCGACCCCTTCGACGACACATTGCAATCCGTAGATGTCGGCGATGTTCTTGATGACGTGGACCAGATCTCGGTTTTGAGGGTCTTCCGGAAGATTCTCGACGAAACTTCGGTCGATCTTGATCTCGTCCACGGGGAGGGTATGGAGATAACGGAGCGAGGAGTATCCCGTTCCGAAATCGTCGATAGAGATCCGGATCCCGAAATTCCGAAGGATCTCCAACTCTTCACGTTCCTCTTTGGAACAGGTCAGAAACTCCTGTTCGGAGACCTCGACGATAAGATGCTCCAACTCGGGTTGATAGCGTCTGAAAAGAGCGGAAAAACCCGCCCGACTGAAATCGTCCAGATAGACATTGACCGAGAGGCGGATATCCAGCCCCGCTGCTCTCCACCTGCTGAAATCCCCGAAAGCCTGCTCCATGATCTGATAGTCGATCCGATGGATCAGGCGGTGTTCCCTGGCCAGAGGGAGGAAACGGTCCGGTTCCGAGATGATTCGTCCATCGGGGCCGATCCATCGGGCCAGAGCCTCCACCCCGATGACTTTGCCGCTCGCAAGATCCATGATCGGTTGATAGTAGGGGACAAAGGCCCGTTGCTCGATCGCATGATAGAGGGCATCGACGCCGTGATAGGTCCGGGAGATCCTCTCCTGCATGTAGGGCTGGAAACGTACGATCCGGCTGTGGGGCTGGGATTTGGCATAGGTCAGGGCGGTGCCGGCTCCGCTGACAAGATCGGTGACGGTGCGGGCATCTTCCGGGAAGTGGATCACGCCGGCATTGAAACGCAGAGTGACCGACTGGTCATCGACCCGAAGGGGGAGATCGAAAAGATGATGCTGCAGGCGGCTCAACAGTCCCTCGGTCTCCTGGAGATCCCGGATCAGCAGGACGAATTCGTCGGCCCCGTATCGATAGGTGTTGCCCCGGCCCGCCAGCTCTTCGAGTCTGCGCGCCAGACGGGCGAGAACCCGGTCGCCGAAACGGTGGCCGAAAATGTTGTTGATGGACCCGAAATCCTCCAGATCGATCATGATCAGTACAAAATGTTCCGTTTCGGAGATCGCCTGCTCCAACTGCCGATAGAAGGCATGGCGATTGGGCAGGCGGGTCAGGGGATCGAAGTTTTCGAAATAGCTGCTTTTGCTCCGTTGAAAAAGCAGCTCTTTCTCCAATCGTTTTCGATCGGAGATATCCAGTACCACACCGACCATTTTCCGCGGTTTGCCGTTTGTATCGTAAAGAAGATACCCCTTTTCATGGACCCATACCTCCCGGCCGTTACGGAGAAAGATCCGATGCTGAAGGTCGTAGAACTCCTTTTCGCCGGCAAGCACCTGTGCGATCTCCCGTTCCACCTCTCGGCGGGTCTCCTCGTCGATCACGGAGAGAAAAACCTCGAAAGAACTTTCCTCTGTTGTATCGAGCCCATAGATCTTTTTCTTCTGTTCGCTCCAGTAGGTTTCATTGCTTTGAAGATCCCACTCCCAGTAACCGATCTCTCCCACCTCTTCCGCCAGGCGCCAGATCTCCGTGAACTCCTCTTTGTCGAGCCTCTTATCCATTTCGGATCCTTCCATACTCTTCTTTGATTATATCGACTATTCCGAAGACTCTTCTACTATAGAGGGAATATGTTCTGTTCCATAACCCGCCATTGGGTATAATCTCTCCAATTTCACCGACGGAGCGACAACCGTGAGCTACGAGCCCAAATCGATAGAGACCAAGTGGCAGAAACGCTGGGATGAGGAGCGGGCCTTCGAGCCCTCCCGTGACCAGAGCCTGCCCAAAAAATATATTCTGAGCATGTTCCCCTATCCCAGTGGCCGGATCCACATGGGGCATGTGCGCAACTACGCCATCGGCGACGCCCTGGCCCGCTACTGGCGCAAGCAGGGGGTCAACGTCCTGCACCCCATCGGATGGGACGCCTTCGGGATGCCTGCCGAAAACGCCGCCATCAAGCACGGCCTGCATCCCAAGAAATGGACCTACGAAAACATCGACTACATGCGCAAGGAGCTCTCGGCCCTGGGCTTGAGCTTCTCCAAGGAACGGGAGTTCGCCACCTGCGATCCCCTCTATACCCGCTGGGAGCAGGAGTTTATCATCCGAATGTTCGAAGCGGAGCTTCTCTACCGCGAAAGCACCACTGTCAACTGGTGCGAGACCTGCCATACCGTCCTGGCCAACGAGCAGGTGGAGGAAGGGTGCTGCTGGCGCTGTGACAACCCGGTCGTCCAGCGGGAGATGCCCGGCTACTACATCGACATCGTCCGCTACGCTCAGGAGCTGCTGGACGATCTGGAACAGCTGGAAGGGAAGTGGCCCTCCCAGGTGCTCACGATGCAGCGCAACTGGATCGGCCGAAGTCAGGGCTTGCAGTTCCGCTTCGAGTTGAGCGATGAGAGCAAGAACAAGCTCCACGGCTGTTTCGACGGCTACGACGTCTTCACCACCCGGCCCGACACGATCTTCGGTGTGACCTATTCGGCCTTGGCCCCCGAGCACCCCATCGTCAAGCACCTGATCGAGCACAAACTACTGGATGATGCGGTCGCCCAACGGATCCAGGCGATGATCAACATGAGCGAGCGGGAGCGCTCCCAGGCCGAAAAAGAGGGCTATCCGCTGGGGATCAGCGTCATCCACCCCCTCACCGGCGAGGATATCCCCGTCTGGACCGCCAACTTCGTCCTGGCCAGCTACGGCGGCGGGGCGGTCATGGCGGTGCCGGCCCACGACGAGCGGGACTACGAGTTCGCCCTAAAGTACGATCTATCCGTCAAACGGGTCATCGAAGGGGGTGAGCTCCCCTATACCGGTGACGGAGTTCTCATCGACAGCGGCGTCTTCACCGGCAAGCCCAACCGGGAGGCGATGAAAGAGATCATCGCCTTCTTCGAAGCCGAGGGGCTGGGAACGAGCCGGATCAACTACAAGCTGCGCAACTGGGGGATCAGCCGCCAGCGCTACTGGGGAGCGCCTATCCCGCTGGTGCACTGCGAGAAGTGCGGTCTGGTCCCCGAGAAGCTCGAGAACCTCCCTGTGACGCTGCCTGACGACGTGGAGATCACCGGAGAGGGGAACCCGCTGGAGAGCCACCCCACCTGGAAACACTGCGAATGCCCCCAGTGCGGGGGTCCTGCGATCCGGGAGACCGATACGATGGATACCTTCATCCAGAGCTCCTGGTATCAGTTCCGCTACGCTACCGATCCGTCCAAATGGGAGACGACCGGGATCGACAAAGACGACAGCGCCTACTGGATGCCCGTCGATCAGTACATCGGAGGGATCGAGCATGCGATTTTGCACCTGCTCTACGCCCGTTTCTTCACCAAGGCCCTGCGGGATCTGGGCTACCACAACATCGACGAGCCCTTCAGCCGTCTCCTGACCCAGGGGATGGTCCTCAAAGACGGCGCCAAAATGTCCAAATCCAAGGGCAACACCGTCGATCCCGACGCCATCGTTGAACGCTACGGCGCCGATACGGCACGCCTCTTCATCCTCTTCGCCGCGCCGCCGCAGAAAGAGCTGGAGTGGAAAGACAGCGGCGTGGAAGGGGCCTACCGCTTCCTCAAAAAACTCTACAGCCGCAAGGAGAAGGTGACCCATTCGGCATTGCCCGAGATCGAGCACGATGCGCTGGCTCCCGAAGCCAAGGAGGCGCGGGCCAAGGTTTACGAAGCACTGCGCAAAAGCAAGGATGTCTTCGAGAAGACCTTTGCTTTCAACACTCTCATCGCCGCCACGATGGAGGCTCTCAACGCCTTGGACAAGCAGGACGATCCGGCGGTCTGGAGCGAAGGGATGTACATCCTTCTCCATCTGCTCGAACCCATCGTCCCCCACATCGCCAGCGAGCTGAGTGAGGAGCTCTTCGGACGGGAGAACCTGCGTGGAAGTATCACGTTACGGGAGGAGGTCTTCGTCACCGAGAGTGTCACCTACGCCGTGAGCATCAACGGCAAACGACGGACCGAAGTGGCGGTCCCCGCCGATGCCGACAACGAAACGATCGCTGCCATCGCCCGGGAGGCGGGCGCCAAATGGCTGGAGGGGCAGCAGATCGTCAAAGAGATCGTTGTGCCGAACAAGCTGGTCAACTTCGTCGTCAAACCGGCGGGATAAATTGAGAATTGAGAATGGAGGTTTGAGAATGGAAATTTTTCGTCGTTTGTCGTTTGTCGTTTGTCGTTTGAATAAAAGTGTTGCAGAGCAACACCTGCCAAAATTCCTCATTCCTCATTCCTCATTCCTCATTCCGTTAATGGCGATTTTAATCGCCGTTAACGGCTGCGGGTACAGACCGGCGTCCCAATATGCCCGCCATCTTCTCCCCGATCCGGTCTATGTGGATGTGAGACTCAGCGGGGTCGAACCCCAAAACGGGGTCTATCTCAAAGAGGAGATCATGAAGGTGCTTCGGACCCATTTCCAGGAGAGGGTCGTTTCCGACAAAAAACGTTCCGTCAGTCAGATCTCCGTTCCGAACTATACGATCAGCTATTCGCCTTTGACCTACGATACCGACGGTTATGTGACCCGCTACCGGGTAACGGCCGATATCGTTTTTGAGCTCAGGACGCCGAAGGAGACGCTGCGGAAGCGGATTTCCGCTACGGAAGATGTCAGCATCCAGCCGGGATCTCTGACCAGCACCGCGGCACGTGAATATGCCATTCGGGTCGCCATCCGCAAAGCGATGGACAACTTTATCGCCTGGGTGGCTCAAAAGGGTTACGGGAAGTGAACCCCTCCTTTTCCGACTTCCTCGAAAGCAAACCCCTCTACTACAAAGAGATCGATCACGAGCGGGTGCACAGAGCCTACGCACAGCTGCGTGAAGAGATCGCCCACCCTCCGGCGGTGCATATTGTCGGCACGAATGGGAAGGGAAGCACCGGACGGATTCTTGCGTTTTTAGCGTGGCGGGGAGGGATGGAAGATGGAAGATGGAAGATGGAAGATGAAACTCCGCAAAGCGGAGAAAAAAACTCCTCACTCCTCACTCCTCACTCCTCACTCTCCGTAGGACACTACTCCTCTCCCCACATCCTCCGCTTCAACGAGCGGATCTGGATCGACGGCGAGAATGTCTTGGATGAGGTGCTGGAAGAGGGACATCGTCGTCTCTACAAGATCCTCGGGTCCGAGATGAGCGAGGCGTTGAGCTATTTCGAATACACCACTTTGTTGGCGCTGCTGCTTTTCGAACGCTGCGATCTGATCGTCCTGGAGGCAGGGCTGGGCGGGGAGTTCGATGCTACCAATGTGGTGGAAAACAAAATGCTCACTGTTGTCACCCCCATCGGGATCGATCATCAGGCCTTTCTGGGAGACTCCATTGAGGCGATCGCCGAGACCAAGCTGCGCAGTATCACGCCGAACACACAGGTGCTCCTGGCCCCTCAAGCCTATGAGGAGGTGGAAAGCGTCGCCCGGAAGATCGCAAACGAACGTCATTGCGAAATCTATATCATGAAAAAAGACGTTTCAGAAGAAACGCAAACCGACACTCAAAATCCAAAATCCAAAATCCAAAATCTAAAAAAGGGTTGGCCGGAATTTCTGTGTGAGAACGCTTCGGTGGCGTTGCGGGCCCTGGATCTGCTCGATATGCCTGCCGATCCCGGGGCGTTGAAAGCGCTGGAGCTTTTCGGACGCTTCTATCCTCTTGCGGAAAATATACGCATCGATGTGGGGCATAATCCTCTGGCTGCCCGAGCGATCGTCGAGGCGATGGAGCCGGAGACGGTGCTGATCTACAACTCCCTGGATGACAAGGATTATCGAGAGGTGCTCTCGATCCTGCGCCCCAAGCTCAAACGGGTGGAGCTGATCCCTATCGAGACGCAACGGGGGGTAGCTCTGGAGCGGATCAAGGAGGCCCTGGAGGAGCTGGAGATCCCCTGGGAGTGTTTCAACGGACTGCTTTTCAGCCATGAACACTATCTGGTATTTGGCTCCTTCTATACGGTCGAAGCCTTTTTGCAATCACAAAACAGGGACCGATCGTTCTGAATGTGTTATAAATTCCGCACTTTTTTACCTCATCCAAAGGCCGATTTCTAGGAATGGAACCCTCAAGACTCTTTGAATACCTGAAAAAAACCTCCGCCAAGGAGCGGGCCGATCTTGTTGTCGTCCGTGATGACAAAAGCGCTGAACAGGCGGCGACCGTAGCCCGTTTCCAGGGCATTCGCCCCTTTATACTTCCTCAGCTTCGGGTCAGCCCCGGCGAGGATCTTCGCAGCTACGGACCCGAGATTCAGGAGCTTTTCACTCAGCTTTCAAGCTATTACCGTTACCGAGAAGAGAAGCTTCTCATCGCTCCGCTTCATACGCTCAGCCTCCCGCTGCCCAAAGCGGAGTGCTTCGATACCCGGATGCTGGAGTTCGGCGACAAGCTCGATCTAACGCAGTTCAAAGATCTCCACTATCGCTGGGGCTACCACTTCGTCGATCTGGTCAGCGAAGCGGGGGAGGTCTCGGTGCGGGGGGATATCGTGGACCTCTTCAGTCCCGGGATGGAACACCCCTGGCGGATCAGCCTCTTCGACGACGAGATCGAAAGTATCCACCCCTTCGATCCCGACACCCAGAAGCGCCG
The DNA here is from genome assembly GCA_027002755.1 of Campylobacteraceae bacterium. Classification (GTDB taxonomy): domain Bacteria; phylum Campylobacterota; class Campylobacteria; order Campylobacterales; family Sulfurovaceae; genus Nitratifractor. The sequence goes on from JALWZI010000055.1 coordinate 8,929, forward strand.
GGGGGACGAGGAGCTGGAGAGCGTGACGCTGCGGCCCGCCTTTCTGGCTCTTAGCGAAGAACAATTCAACGCTCTAAAATCCCGGGTGGAGTCCAGCCCCTGGGAGAGTTTCGTCAAAGATATCGACTCTTTGGGTCTCTGGCATCTGGAGGAGCTGGGGGTCGATCTATTGAGCGAACTTCGCAGCGTGGCTGCCGAGGATCTGAGCGAAGATCTGGACGAACTCTACAGCCTCAACAAGCCCCTGATCCCCCGGGAGAGCTATCCGGCTACCACACTGCCCCAAGCCGGGAAGTGGCGGGATCTGGAAGTAGCCGACCCCAACAAACTCATCGAAACCCACCGGGACAAACGCATCACCGTCATCGCCCGCAGCGAATCCCTGGTGCGGGGGAGTCAGCTGGTCGATCTGGAGCGGCTCAACTTCGTCTATCAGGAGGGGATCCTCAACCTTCTGGGCCCCGACGAGCTGATCCTCTCGCTCAACAAGCCGGTCAAACGGCGCCGCGTCAAGCGCCCCAGCCTGGTGCTGGACGAGATGCGTCCCGGCGAATACGTGGTCCACGAAACCCACGGAGTGGGGATCTTCAAAGGGATCGAAAAGCGCGAAGTCCTGGGGGCGACCCGGGAGTTTGTGGTGATGCAGTATCAGGGCGAGGATACCCTGCTGGTGCCAGTGGAGAACCTGGAGGTGATCGACCGCTATGTGGCAGACAGCGGAACGCTGCCGGTACTGGACCGCCTGGGCAAAGCCAGCTTCAAACGTCTCAAAGGCAAGGTGCGGGAGAAGCTCTTCGCCATCGCTTCCCAGATTATCAACATCTCTGCACAGCGGATGCTCCAAAAGGGGATCCCCCTGCGGGTCGATCCGGCGGAGCACGCTCTTTTTCTCTCCCAGGCGGGTTTTGAGCATACTGAGGATCAGATGGAGGCGATCCGGCAGATCATGGAGGAGCTTGCCAGCGGCCGGATGATGGATCGGCTGCTCAGCGCGGATGTGGGCTTCGGCAAGACCGAGGTGGCGATGAACGCCATCTTCGCCGCGGTGCGCAGCGGCTACCAGGCGATGATGGTGGTTCCCACGACACTGCTGAGTGCCCAGCACTTCCGAAGTCTCAAGGAGCGCTTCGCCCCCTGGGAGATTGAGGTGGCCCAGCTTGACCGCTACACCACGCCCAAAAACAAACGGGAGATCCTGCGCCGCCTGGAGACGGGGGAGCTGCAGGTCGTGGTGGGCACCCATGCCCTGCTGGGGGCTAAGTTCAAAAACCTGGCCCTGGTGGTCGTCGACGAAGAGCACAAATTCGGCGTCAAACAGAAAGAGGCGCTCAAAGAGATGGCGGTCAATGTTCATCTCCTCTCGATGTCCGCTACTCCGATCCCGAGATCGCTCAACATGGCGCTTTCGAAGATCAAGAGTTTCAGCGAGATCCTCACGCCGCCGACGGAGCGGGTGGGGGTACGCACCTTTGTGAAGAGTTTCGATAAGGCCGTCGTCAAGGAGGCGATCCTGCGGGAGCGCCGCCGGAACGGGCAGACCTTCTACGTCTACAACTCCATCGCCGGGATCGAGGAGAAAGCGCGGCAGCTAAAAGAGCTGATTCCCGATCTGCGCATGACGGTGCTCCACTCCAAGATCAGCGCCGCGGCGACCGAAAAGGAGATGATGAAATTCGAAGCGGGGGAGTACGACCTGCTGCTTTCCACCACCATCGTCGAGTCGGGGATCCATCTGCCCAACGCCAACACGATGATCGTCGACGGGGCCGAAAACTTCGGCATCGCCGATCTGCATCAGCTCCGGGGCCGGGTGGGCCGGGGCGGCCGGGAGGGCTACTGTTATTTGCTCGTCGAAGAGAAGGAGCATCTGCCCGAGAATGCTTGCCGACGCCTCCTGGCCCTGGAGAGCCATTCGGAGCTGGGCAGCGGGGCGGTTCTGGCCTTTCACGATCTGGAGATCCGGGGCGGAGGCAATCTCATCGGCGAAGCCCAGTCGGGCCACATCAAACAGATCGGCTACAGCCTCTATCTGCGGATGCTCGAAGACGCCATCCGGGAGCTCAGCGGCCAGAAGGAACAGGCGGAGCGGGGCGTGGATATCAAACTCCAGGTCGATGCCTATCTCAGCGACGAACTCATCGGCGAAGACCGCCTCCGCCTGGAGCTCTACCGCCGCCTGGCTCAGGCCGAGAGTGTGGCGGAGGTCTATGAGATCGAAGAGGAGATCGCCGATCGCTTCGGCAAGCCCGATACCGTCACCCGTCAATTCATCGAGATGATGGCCATCAAAGTCCTGGCCAGAGAGCGGGATATCAGCAAAGTCTCCAGTTACGACGAGCGGGTCTTCTTCGAATTCCACGACGGCCGGGACCGTGTGATCCTCAAGGCCCCCAGCAAAGACGACGACGATATCCTGGCGACGGCCATGGGTTATCTCCGGGCGGAGAAGGCTTCAAGCTAGTCCTGCAAAAATCTACTTTATCTATGAATAAAGTTGCCGCATCAAAGTTTGAGATAGTTACATGGTGCGGTGAGAATATTAATCCTTAGTTAAACTCCCTCAAGTAGAATCCTGATAACAATAAATTTTTAGGAGTCTTGTGTGGAGACGATCAACAGAATCAGAAACGAGGTCCACAAGGTCGTGGTCGGCCAGGAGAAGATGGTCGAAGCGCTCCTGACCGGCTTGCTGACCCGGGGGCATATTCTCCTGGAGGGGGTGCCGGGTCTGGCCAAGACCACCACGGTCAATGCGCTGGCCAAAACCCTGGGCCTGACCTTCAAACGAGTGCAGTTTACCCCCGACCTGCTCCCCAGTGACATCATCGGCACCGAGATCTACGATCCCACCAACAACACCTTCAAGATCAAAAAAGGTCCCGTCTTTACCAACCTGCTCCTGGCGGACGAGATCAACCGGGCCCCGGCCAAGGTCCAGTCGGCCCTGCTGGAGGTGATGCAGGAACGCCAGGTCACCATCGGGGACGAGACCTTCAAGATCTCGCTGCCTTTCCTGGTCATGGCGACCCAGAACCCGGTGGAACAGGAGGGGGCCTACGAGCTGCCCGAAGCCCAGCTGGACCGCTTCATGATGAAGGTGGTCGTGGGCTACAACACCCGGGAAGAGGAGCTGGAGATCGCCCGCCGAGTCGCCAATAACGCTTTCGAAGCGATCGAGCAGGTGGCCACCATCGAGGATCTGGACCGTCTGCGTCGGGAGGCGATGCAGGTGCATATGGACGAAGAGATCGAAAAGTACATCGTGGAGCTGGTCTTCGCCACCCGGGAGCCGGAGAAGTACGGCCTGGAGAAGATCAAACCCTACATCGAGTTCGGCGCCTCGCCGCGGGCCAGTATCGATATGTACAAAGCCGCCCGGGCCGTCGCCTACCTCAAGGGACAGGATTTTGTCTCCCCCATCGAGATCGCCTACATCGCCAAAGAGGTGCTCCGTCACCGGATCATCCTCAGCTACGAGGCCCAGGCGGAGGAGATCAGCCAGGATTGGATCATCGAGCAAGTCCTGGCAGCAGTACCGATCCCGTAGATCGGCACTGCCGAGTGAGGAATGAGGAATGAGGAATTAGGAGTGAGGAGTGACGGATTGCGTTTTTGCAAAACGCCTATTATTTTTGAAAAAGAGGTATTTATTCGTGAACAGTAAAATAATTTTCGTAGAAAATTTTTCAATAACTACTCACTACTCACTACTCACTACTCACTCGTATTTCCGGGAGGAAATACGATGAATATCGTCGCCAAAAAGATCACCCTCAAGACCCGCAAGCAGGTCTTCGGCGAGATGCTGGGGAACAACGCTTCTCTGTTTCAGGGGGAGGGGTTCGAGTTCGCCGAGCTGCGGGAGTATATCTACGGTGACGATGTCCGCAAGATCGACTGGAAGACCACTGCGAAGCTGCGCAAACCCTACGTCAAGATCTACCACGAAGAGCGGGAGCTCAATGTGGTGGTCTCCACGATGCTCAGCGGTTCGACCTGGTTCGGGACGCAGCGTCCCAAGAGCGAATACATGGCCGAGCTGCTGGCGGTCCTGGGTTTTTCGGCGGTGAAAAACAGCGATCTCTTTACCCATCTGCTCTATGCCGACCGGCTCTACCGGATGAGCCGCCCCTCCAAGAAGCTCTTTTCCGTCACCAAGGAGCTGGAGGAGGCGCTGGCCTTCGATCCCCTGGGCAAAGAGGCGGATTATGCCGGCTGGAGCGATACCCTCTATCGGCGTGTGAAGAAGAAGTCCCTGATGTTCCTGATCGGGGATTTCGTGGGAGAGGTGGACCTGCGGCTCCTGAGCCGTAAACACGACCTCTTCGTCATCATCGTCCGGGACCGTTTCGAAGAGCACCCCAGATCCCTGGGCTATCTCCGCCTCGTCGATCCCGAAAGCGGCGAGAGCTTCGAGGGGGATATCAATGAGGGGGTCATGGCCGAATACCGCAAAGCGATGGTGGCCAATGACCGCCGCCTCTATCGGCATCTGCGGAAAAACGGGATCCGCTACGTCAAACTCTATACCGACGAAGACCCCTTCGCCAAACTGATCAAGAGGATGCGATGAGACCCGAGAACAATATGACGCTGCCGCCCATCAAAGATATCAAGCCGATGGTGCAGATCCCCGACCACAGCCTCTGGCTCTACTGGGGAGTGATCGCTCTGGGGGTTCTGATCCTTGCCGGAGCGGTGTTTCTGCTGATCCGCTGGATCCTGGCCCATCGGCACGTCAATCGGGCCAAGCAGTATCTTGAAGCGCTGCACCGCGTCGACTGGAGTGATCCCAAGAAGGCAGCCTACACCATCACCCGCTACGGACGGCTGTTGGCGACGGACGAGCGGCGTAAAGAGCTTTTCAGCCAGCTTCTACCGCTGTTGGAGCGCTACAAATACCGCAAAGAGGTCGGTCCCGTGGACGAAGAGACCCGGCGCCGCTTCGAACTCTACAGGCAGGTCTGCGATGAGTCGGTTTAGTTTCGAACACCCCTGGGTGTTGGGGCTGATCCTTCTGTTTTGGATCTGTTCACGCCACTGCCCCGCCCGGACCCAGGCGATCTATTTCCCGCATGTCCGGCGGCTGCTCTCGGTCCATGCCCACAAGAGCCGCTGGCTGGAGATCCTCAAATGGATCGGTATCGTGGGCCTGCTGCTGGCCCTGGCTTCGCCGGTGCTGACCGACGAATACAAGCAGATCAACAAGCAGGGACGGGATATCATGCTGATCATCGACTCCAGCGACTCCATGCGACAGCGGGGCTTCGACCCCACCGATCCTCTCAAGAGCAAGTTCGATGTGGTCAAGGAGGTCGTGAGCGATTTCATCGACAAACGCAAAAACGACCGGATCGGCCTGATCAACTTCGCCAGCGTCGCCTTTGTCGCTTCGCCCCTGACCTTCGAAAAGAAGTTCCTGCGTCAGATCCTGGCGATGCAGGAGCCGGGGATCGCCGGGAAACGCACCGCCATCAACGATGCACTGCTTCAAACCTACAATATTCTCAACAAGAGTGACGCCAAGACCAAGATCGCCATTCTGCTCACCGACGGGATCGACAATGCCAGCCGGATCAGCTTCGACGAGATCCGCCGCCTGATCAGTGACAGCGATGTGAAGCTCTACACCATCGGCATCGGAAGCTACCGGGATTTCGATGCGCCCTATCTCAAAGCGCTGGCCCAGGCGGGGCACGGGAAGTTCTTCGCCGCGAGCAATCGCCAGACCCTGCAGAAGATCTACGACGCCATCGACAAGTTGGAGACCAGCAAACTCAAGAGCAAAAAGATCGTCCAGCACGACTATCTCTATATCTATCCGCTCTTTGTTGCGATCCTGGCGATGCTCTTCTTTATCTATCTGCGTACCGCCAAGGGGGTGGAGTGATGGAATTCGTCTATCCGCAGTTTTTTTGGGTGATGATCGTCCCTTTTGCCGTCTTCGTTTTCCTGGTGACCACCAACAAGGACAAAGTGGCAAGGATCTTCGACGAGAAGGTCCTGGAGCGCCTCCGGGCCGACAGTGAGACCCTGCCAAACTCCCTGCGGAACCTGGTGCTCTTTGCTGCGGTCTTTCTGATGATCGTGGCGTTGGCCCGTCCGGTGATCGACCGGGGAGAGAAGGTGGTGCACCTGCAGGGGATCACCCTGCTGACGGCCCTGGATATCTCGGGCTCCATGCGCTCCAAGGATCGCTATCCCAATCGGCTGGAGTTCGCCAAGAGCAAGCTCAAACAGTTCTTGGACGCCCTGCCCGGCGACAAGGTCGGTGTGATGGCCTTCGCCCACAACGCCTTTGTCCTGGCCCCTTTCACCAGTGATGCGGCCACTCTCAAACAGATCGTCGACGGAGTCAACGAAGAGTATATCAATATGGCCTCCACGGATTTCCTTGCCCTTGCCGAAGAGGCAGGGAGGCTGCTCAGAGGGAAAAAGGAGAAGATCCTGGTGGTCTTCACCGACGGCGGGGATCCGGAGTCGCTCAAAGGGCTTCAAAAAGCTCTGAAACAGGAGGGGATCACCCTCTATGCCGTGCTCATCGGAACGAAGAAGGGAGCACCGGTTCTGGACCGCCGCGGCCGCCCCCTCAAGAAAAGGGACGGGACCATCGCCATCACCCAGCTTAACGAGGCCCTGGGAACTATCGCCCGCCAGAGCGGCGGCGATTACGTGATCGCCGGATACGGCCGGGAGGATGTGGCCCGTCTGGCGCATAAGATCCGCCAGCGTTTTGCCGGGGAGAAACAGGGAACGATCCGGGTGAGGGAGCGGGTGGAGCTCTTCGTCTATCCCCTGGCGGGAGCAGTGTTGCTGCTGCTGATGGGGCTCAGCTCCATGCCCCGCAGCGGGGAAGGGTTCCGTCGCCGCTTCCGAAAGGAGAAGTCCGCATGAGAAAGATGATTCGCCTTTGGAGTGTTTTTCTGCTTCTGAGCGGCCTACTCGCCGCGGGACTCTCCGATTTCAAAATCATCCAGGCAGCCCGGGCCGCTTATGAAAAAGGTCAATACGATAAGAGTGCGGCGCTCCTGAAGCAGTTGAAGGAGGAGAATCCGCCGCTGCAGTACGATCTGGGCAACGCCTACTACAAAGCCGGAAAATATGACAAGGCGCTGCTGCACTACAAACGGGCCAAGGGAGAAGGGGTCGATGAACATGCCAGACTCCACAACCTCGGCAACGCCTATTTCAAAAAGCGGGAGCTGAAAAAGGCGATCAAGGCCTACGAGGCGGCCCTGAAGATCGCCGAGGATGCCGAGACCCGCTACAACCTGAAGCTGGCGAAAAAGCTCCTGGAGAAGAAGCGCCAGAAGCAGAAACAGAAGCAACAGAAGAAAAACAAACAGCAGAAGAAACAGAAACAACAGCAAAAAAATCAGCAAAAAAATCAGCAGAACAAAAACCAGAAAAACTCCGGCCAAAACAGACAGAATCAGCAGAAACAGCAGGGGCAGCAGAAGAAAAAGAATCAGCAGTCGAAACAGAACAACCAAAAGCAGAAGCCGGGGCAAAAGAGTTCCTCCAACCAAAGCGGCCGGCCCGGTTCCCAGGGTCAAAAGGAGAACCGGCAGCAGGGCAAACCCTCCGGGAAAAAACCGGAGAAGAAGCCCGAAGGAGAAAAGCAACAGCCTTCGCAGCCTCAAAACAGCCAGGGCAGCCGGCAGCAAAAGCCCGAGGAGCGAAAATCGGCCCGATACCGCCAACCACAACCGGAAAAAGCTCAGAAACAAAAAGCGCAACAGCAGCAGCGTTCGGCTCAGCAGAGCGGAACGGGCAAAGAGCCAGAAGAGGCGGTTCAGGGAGGCTCGGCCCGAGTCGATCGGGTCAAAAGCCTCCAGGCCAGGGAACTGCGGCGTCTGATGAAACGGCTGGGAGGGCAAAAGATGCCCACGCTGATGTATCAGACGGGCGGACGCAAAGCGCCCGTCAGCCCCAATGTCAACCCCTGGTAGGTCGAAAAAATGATTGATAGGAAAAGAGATAAAGGATGTTAAAAATGAAAAGATTATTGCGACAGCTCCTGATCCTGACCTCGCTTGCCGGAAGCCTGCTCATGGCGGCCGGGGTGAAGGTCCAGGTCAGTTCCACACGGATCGCCCCGGGGCAGAGTCTCCGGGTGAAACTGATCGCCGAGGGGAACGATGCCCGTTTCCCGGACCTTCAGAAGATCGGACCCTACGCCGTGGAGAATCTTCGGCGCATGAACAAGATCGAAAGCCGTTTCGCCAACGGAAAACTGGTCACTCGGACCCAAAAGATCCTCAGTTTCGAAATCTATCCTGACAAAAGTGTGACAATCCCGCCTTTGACGGTAAGAGTGGACGGCAAAAAATATACTACCCAGCCGGTGAAGGTGGAAGTGGTCAAGGGAGCGGGGGCCGGAAGTGCCGGGGGCTTCGCCATCCGCATGAAGGTCGACAAACCCTCGGTCTATCAGGGGGAGCCTCTGATCCTGACGGTGGATGCGGTGGAACCTCTGCAGAGCGGGATCGCCCAGATGCAGTACACGCCCCCGGCGTTCAAAGGTTTCTTCGTCAAACCTCTGGGTGGGGAACGGCAGATCCATCAGGGGGAGACAACGATCCACCGTCTCCAGTATCTGTTGACACCCCAAAAAGCCGGAACACTGCGGATTGATTCCGCTTCGCTGCGGGTCGGGATCCGTGATCTCAATGCCCCCGGGGATCCTTTCGGTATTTTCGGAAGTCCGCTCAAATGGGTCGCTTTGCGTTCCAATTCCCTGACGGTTTCGGTCAAACCTCTCCCGATACAGGCGGATCTGGTGGGCCACTTCGAGATGAAGGCCAAGGTTGACAAGATCCGGGTCAAAGCCAACGAACCGGTCAACTATACCCTGGAGATCCTGGGAGAAGGGAGCCTGGAGGATCTGAACGATCCCCGTTTTGATATTCCCGGTGTGACAGTCTACAGTGACGACGCCGCGGTCAAGAGCACGGTCAAGAACGGCAAGCTCTACAGCAGCTGGCGCAAAAAATATGTCTTTATCTCCGACCGGGATTTCACTATCCCCGCCCTGAAACTGACCGAATACGATTATGCCGAGGGGAAAAAGCGGACCCTGAAGACACAACCTTTTTCCATCCGGGTGAGCGGTGGGAAAGCAGCCGGAGCAGTTCCCCCCGTCCCCAAGGGGATGAAAGCGCAGCCGTCGCAGCCGGCGAAGGCGGCTACAGCCGGAGACCTGCCGAAACCTCAGGTTAAAAAACCCGTTGAAAATCTTCTGGAAGATCCGGCCTATTACGCCCGCAAAGCCTACGAAGCAAAGGCCGCCCGCCTCCCCTGGTATCTGGCCGGGGCCTTTCTGGCGGGGATGGGAGTGATGTTCCTGCTCCTGCAGCTCTGGCAGCAACGCCGAAAAAAAACCGGAGGAAGGATCTTGGGGACCAGGCGCCACTACAGTCCCGAAGAGGCACTGAAAATCCTCTATCCCCATATCAACGACGATCCCACAGTGGAAGCGATGGTTCGTCGGCTCTTGGGGAAAAAAGCGGGAGAAGCGGTAGAGATCGATCGCAAGGAGCTCGACCGTCTAACCGCCCGATACGATACGGATTCGGCGGAGTCGAAATAATAAGGAGAGTCTTTTTAAGGTTTCCGGGATTTCAGCTGTTTCTTGTATTCCGCTTTGATCGCCCGGATGATTTTGAAGTTGTCGTCGGCTTTTCGGGAGAGCAGGTTGGGAATGAACCGGCTTTTCGAGTTGTACATCATCTCGTAGAACATGAAGCCCTTGCGGGCCTCTTCAAGCAGTTTTCGTGTCCGGTCGTTGTTGAGAGAGTTGGCTTCCAGCTCTTTGAGATTGGTGTGGAAGTTGTCGATGATCGTCTCCACATCAGCTTCGTAGTCTGGCATCTGGGCTCCCCAGAGCTTCAGAAGGTAATCGATGGTGATCTTCATGGGACCGCGGCAGAGTTTTCCGGTCAGAGAGAGTAACTCAAGACCTCCATTGGCCGCCGGTTTGGACCCTTTGAGAAGGAGCGGAATCATACGATTGAAATTGGCTTTGAGTTTCAGTGCTCCCTCCTGGGTCGGGGGAGCCTCCAGGATCTTTCTGCTCTCCTCCCACACTTTCTGGGCTTCATCAAAAGCGTGAACAGCCTCGGGATTGTTCTTGAGACGTGACTGGAAATACTCCTTGATCCGGCGGAAACGTCGGTCATAGGCCGGGATCGCTCGTTTCAAATCGCCGGAAGGATCGTCGAATGTGCTGTGAAGCCCCTTCATGATATAGGCTTTGAGCATCTGCTGGGATTGGGTCATCTGGAGACAGTTGGTGTTGAAGACATCGGTCAATGTCCCGTTTTTCGGGAAAGGATCTATCTCGAAAGCTCCCAATAAGCCGACCACAGCCAACCAGATAAACCCGACCTCTCTTAACTTTTTGAGCATAGTTTTCTTCCTTCCATTTTGTAGAGAAATAAAATTGAATGTAATTATAATGATAGATAAAACCGGATTCACAGGATGTCGTGAAGACCGTTGGCCTTTTCCATCCATTGGTGAAGGGTTTCCCACTCCTCCGCTTCGATCATCCGTTCGCAACGTTCCAGCTCGCCTTTGAAACAGGCGATGGCCTGGAGCAGATTCTCCTTGTTCTGGCGAAAAATATCGGTCCACATATCCGGAGAGCTCTTGGCGATGCGGCTCATGTCCCGAAAACCGCCGCCGGCCAGGGCGATGATCGCTTTGGGGTTCTCCTGTTTCATGACGGCATTGGCCAGCGAATAGCTCAGGGCGTGGGGCATGTGGGAGATAAAAGCCGCATGGCGGTCATGTTCCGCGGCATCCATGTAGAAGATCTTCATCCCCAGATCGCTGAAGATCTTTTTGGCAAGGCGCCGCTGAATCTCTCCGCTCTCTTCCACGTTGCACAGGACGACGACCTTGCCCCGGTAGAGGTCGGCCTGAGCGGCGGAAGGTCCGAATTTTTCCGTGCCGGTCATGGGGTGGGCAGCGACGAAGTTCCGCCGTATCTCGGCAGGGACCGAGTCGACGATCATCTTTTTGGTACTGCCGAAGTCGATAATGGTCGTCTCTTCTGAAACAGAGCTGAGTCGGGGAAGGACAGAGATGATCCCGTTGACCGGTATCGCCAAAACGATCAGGTCCAGTGTTTCAAAATCCTCCAGATCGTCGGTGATTTTGTCCACGAGATTGAGTTCCAGCGCTTCGATGCAGTGTTGGTCATTGTGATCGTAACCCAGGATCTCCAGGTCATCATAGCGGTCACGCATTGCAAGAGCGAAGGATCCGCCCATCAGACCGAGGCCGATTATTCCAACTTTCATCTATTTTCCTTGAAATGGGATTTTCCGTTCGAAATATTAAATAATACAAAAATATTATCAATTTTATTTTAGTCAAATCTGGGTAGTATATTGATGAAAAACTTTCTGAGTGGGAAAAAGGGATGCGCATGTTCAAAAAAGCTGTAATTCTGGTGCTCTTCGCAGTGTCGGCGATGACGGTCCAGGCGGCAGTGCCTCACAAGGCACCTATCACCAGTATCGAGATCGAGGGGATCAGTGACTCCGACAAACTGCTGGATCTTATCGGCCTGAAAAAAGGGGATCTCTATACCCCGGCCAGGATCCAGCATGCCAAAGCGGCTATCGTCAAGGCGTTGGAGGCTCAGGGACTCTATGGGACCACGGTCGAGACCAAGGTCGAGCCGGTCAATGATGGAGTGGCGATCACTTTCGATGTCAACAAAGGTGAGGAGATCAAGATCGACAAGGTGAAATTTGTCGGGAACAAGCAGGTCTCCGCATCCGACCTGGAGGACAACCTCGTCAACAAAGAAGGAACCTGGTTCAGCTGGATCCCGATTATCGGTGGCGGGGGAGGAAAAGCCGTGCCCGATCAGCTTCCCTATGATCAGCTGCGGATCCGGGAAGCCTATCTGGAGCGCGGTTTCCTCGATGCCAAAGTGGCCGAACCTCTGATGAAGATGGATTTTGCCAATCACAAGGCTGAAGTGACCTATGTTGTCGAGGAGGGAGAGCCCTATACCGTCGCTGATGTCAAGATCGCCGGTAAGGTTCCGGAACTAAAGGTCGACCAGATCATGGAAGATCTGAAGCTCAAGCCTGGCAAGGTCTTCAATGTGAAGAAACTGCGTCATGACCTGAAGACCATACAAGAGAAAGTCGGTGACATGGGATATGCATATGCCCAGATCAAACCGGTGTTCAAGAAAGACTCCCAAAAGCATACTGTCGCTGTTACCTATCAGATCAATCCCAACAAAAAAGTCACTATCCATGACGTGATCATCACCGGAAATACCAAAACATTGGACTATGTGATCCGACGCTATGTCTATCTGGCCCCGGGTGATCTCTTCAGCTATACCGACCTGCAGGATACGAAAAAAGAACTCCAGCGGACCGGTTTCTTCGACAAAGTTGTCGTCAAGCCCCAGCGGATCAACGATCATGAGATGGATCTGCTTGTCGAAGTTACCGAAGCCCAGACCGGGAGTATTTCCGGTGGGGTCGGATATGGAAGCTATGACGGTTTTATGATCAATGCCGCTGTATCGGATCGCAACCTTTTCGGAACAGGGATCGCCGGATCAGTCAATCTCGAATACGGGCAGAAGAGTCACAATTATGCACTCTCCTTCAAAGATCCGCGGGTCTTCAATACACTCTTCAGCTTTTCCGTAGGGGTTTATGACTCGAGGCAGGAATATGAATATGATGACACTGAAACCGAAAACTATACGGTCAGTCGGACCGGGGGATGGTTCAGTTTTGGTAGAAAGATCGGTCGGCATATGCATGCCTCGCTGGGATACAGCTATACAGATGTAGATTATCACGACTACACTCCACCCGTAGGAGTCGACCCCAGAGCCTACGAATCCTATAAAAAATCATCGATTCTCGGATCGTTTACCTTTGACAATACCGATGACTACTATGTTCCCCGGGAAGGTATTTACAGTAATCTCAGTCTGGAGTATGCCGGGGTAGGAGGCGATGCCGATTTCTGGAAAGCCGATTTCAAATTCGCCGCCTATTACGGAATGGAGGATTTGATCGATTACGATCTGATCTGGCGTTACAAGCTCCACCTGGGCTATATGGATGACGGCGGATATACTCCCATCGCGGAGATGTATACTCTGGGCGGTTCCCGTGACGGTGTGCGTGGATTCGCACCGGGATCGATTTCACCACGATATACCGATGTGACCGGACACGAGTATATTGCCGGTGGGGATCGGATCGTCGTCAACAGTATCGAGGCAAGTATCCCACTCGATATGATTACCAATAATATGCGCTTGACCGGATTCGTGGATTATGGAATGATCAAAAACACCATCTACAAAAATATCGATGATCGCGGATGGATCAATCGTGCTTCCGTCGGTGCGCAGGTCGAATGGAAATCTCCCTTCGGGCCTATCAATCTTGTATTCGCCACTCCTCTCAACAAGAAGTCCGGTGACGATACTGCCGTCTTCGAATTCACGATGGGCAGCAAGTTCTAAACCTTCGACTCCAGCCCTCCTCCCGGTTTCCGGCCGGGATCAGATTCATCAGGATAGTTCTCAATACTTGAGACATGCTCCATACTGAATACTATTCCGAATTGTTTTTCACTCTATGGGAGATCTCAATATCAAAAGGGAAGATAGATCTTGTCGACGAGTTCCTGATACTCCAGTTCGGGATCGCTGTCCAGGGTGATCCCTCCCCCGCTTTTGTAGACCAATCCGTTTGCTCCCTTTTCCAGGTAACGGATCAGAACGGCCGAACGTAATTCATCACCTTTGCAGACACCGAAAACCCCGGTATAGAAACCCCGTTCGTAAGTTTCCGTTTTTTCGATGATCTCCAGGGTTTTACGTTTGGGGGTTCCGCTGACGGAACCTGCCGGAGTGATCTCGGCCAGGATTGATCCGATACGGGAGCGCCATCCCTCCTCAAGCTCACCGGTAACTTCGGAGCTGACCTGATAGAGTCTCTTCTTCCCGGCAGGGATCTTGTCCAGATAGCGGAAACGGGTGACCCGGACGTTTCGGGATACGCGGTTGAGATCGTTGCGCATCAGATCGGTGATCATGACATGTTCGGCAGTCTCTTTGGGGTCCTTGAGGATCCGCTCCTTTGCTCCGGGAAGCAAAGCGTCGATGGTACCCTTCATGGGATAGGTATAGAGATTTCGCTGACGGATCGTTATGAATTTTTCCGGACTGAAGCAGGTAAACACACCGGGGAGATGGAGCTTGTAGGGGGCCTGAGCAGCCCGATAGATCTCGACAAGAGAGGTCTCTGCTTCTATTCGGCTTGGAAAGGTAAGATTGAGGAGATAGGTATTGCCGCGGCGAATCTCCTCGATGACGCTTTCGAATGCATTCAGATAGTCCGCATAGTCAGGAGGATAGGTACGGATCGGCTTCTTTTGTTTTTTGGATGGCTTTGGTGACTCCTCAGGTTCGTTACTCCACTCTTCCAGACGAAAAAGCAGGTTTCCAGGCAGTTGATCCAGAGGTTCCGCCAGAATCTGGTTTCTGTCGAAAGAGATGAGGAAAAAAAAGTCCTTCCCCTCCGCTCCCAGAGCATCAATCCGTCGAAAGCCCTCAACGTTGTTATAGAAGGTCATGGGGCAATTACCGATTATTGTGCTCTGATCGGAGGATCAAATCTCCGCGGGATCTGTTTCCCGGGAATCCAACAATAGAAGTTTCAGAACGGCCATACGGACATAGACGCCGTTTCTGACCTGGTCCAGGACCATGCATCGGGGATCCTCGAGAATCTCGTCGGAGATGTCGATGTTGCGCATTACAGGGCCGGGATGCATAATCAGGATTCCCCGATCCTCCAGAAGATCCTCCGTGATACAGTAGTGGCGTGCATAGGCTTCGTAGTCATCGAAGATGGGTTTTTTGTGACGTTCCAGCTGTGCCCGAAGGCTGATGATGACATCCACGTCGTCAAGGATCTCTTCAATCCGTTCGAACTGAGGCAGATCACTGACCGGAGGCATGAAGGGCTTGGGGGCGACCAGAGAGACCCGGATCCCCATCCGACGGAAGAGACGGATGTCACTGGCGGCGACCCGTGAATTGACGATGTCCCCGACGATCGCCACACGCAGCCCTTCCAGTGCACCGTCAAACCATTCGTAGAGGGTGTAGAGGTCCAGCAGTGCCTGGGTCGGATGGGCATAGTTGCCGGCCCCAGCGTTGATGACAGGGACCATCTCCATTTCCGCCAGTCGGGAGGGGGTGTCGTTTTCGCTGTGGCGGATAATGACACCGTCAGGTTCCATGGCGCAGAGGTTGGCAAAGGTATCCTCCAGGGTCTCTCCCTTCTTGGTGGAACTTCGGGAAGGGTCCAGATGGACCATGTCCGCCCCCAGGCGTTTGGCCGCCACCTCGAAAGAGCTGCGGGTCCGGGTGGAGTTCTCGAAGAAGAGGGTGATCAGCAGTTTGCCGTTGAGCAGCGGCGCCGGACGACGGTTCTTGAAGCGGGCGGTATCCTCCAGGATTTTCTGTATCTGTCTCTCACTGAGTTGATCGGTGTCGACGAGATGCTGCATCGGTGCACTCCTGGATCTTTTTGGGGTCTATTTTATCGAATCCGGGGACGGGATAGGTTTAGAGCCCGGAAAGGACCGGTCCGTCAGTCGAGCGAAATACTTCTCCAGAAACCTTCCCAGGCCTTCCTGCAGCGTCCACCAGTCCGGAAATACCGCATCGTAATAGGGACGACTGACCCGGTCGAAACTCTCGGAGTCCCGATGGAGATTGACACACCAGTCAAAGGGAAGTTGACGGGATTTCAGCAGCTCGATACTCAGAAGTGTCGCATTGATACACCCCAGTTCCGACGGGGTGATCAGTAGCGTGTAGGCCTCGACGTCCCGGGCTATATCGATCATCATATAGTCCGGAAGCAGAGGCACCATCAGCCCCCCGGCCCCCTCGACAACCAACAGATCGCATTTGGATTGGAGTTGACGGATCTTGTCAAGAATTTTGTCAGGGGAAATGACTCCCTTTGTATCGGCGCAAAAAGGAGCTGCAGGGAGGGGGAAAGTATAGGCGCAGAGGTCTTCCGGTTCCAAAGAGGCGAAAGCGGGATTGTGGCTTTGTACAGCTTCCAGCAGACGGGCGGCATCCTGCGGGATCTTTTCGACGCCGGTTTCGACGGGTTTGCAGGCGCCCACCCGGATCCCGGAGCGGCCCAGGAGTTCGATCAGACGCAAAGCGGCATGGGTCTTTCCTACCTCGGTTCCGGTAGCACTGATGAAGATCGGCTGCACTTGCATTTCCTTGCGAAATATGTATAATTGATCTTGATTGTAACACAGTAGATTTTGAAAGAGAGGACTGACCGTGCCGAGAATCGAAGAGGAGATCGAAAACGAGATCGAACTCAAAGAACCTGAGCTCTATCGGGTGATTCTGCACAACGACGACTACACCACGATGGAGTTCGTCATCGAAGTCCTGCAAAAGATTTTTCACAAGAGTTCCCGGGAAGCCGAGGAGATCATGTGGACCGTGCATGAAAAAGGGCAGGCGGTCTGCGGTCTCTACACCTACGAGATCGCTGAGACCAAAGTGGAGCAGGTCAAGCTCAAAGCCCGTCAGAACGGTTTTCCACTGTTGGCGACCCTGGAAGCGGACGAATAGAGAGGAGAAAAAGATGATCAGCGTCGAACTGAACAAAGTCTTTATGCGTGCCGTGGAGTATGCCAAACGCAAACACCATGAGTATCTGACCATCGAGCATGTTTTTCTGGCGATACTCTCCAGTCGGGCCGGGGAACAGCTCCTGCGACTGCTGGGAGCCGAAACCCAGGAGATGAAAAAAGCCATCGTGGCCCATATCACGGCCCATGTCCCGAG
>JALWZI010000056.1 GCA_027002755.1 Campylobacteraceae bacterium
CCTATGCCTATCGGGTGATCGCCCGCAGTGCCGACAGGATCCAGGCGCTCCCCAGCCGGGCCCTGAGCGTCACGATCCGATAGGAGTGCCCGGATGCCTCATCTGATCGTCGATCCCTTTGACCGTGGGCGGCTCGACCGGCTCGTGGAGGAGGGAGAGCTCTGCACGATGCGTGCCGTGTCCGAGGATCGCCCCATCGAGCTGCTGGGGATCCGGGAAGAGGGGGAGTTCTTTCTGGAGATCAAGGACCGGGGAGAGGATTGTCTCATCCGGGCCGACAAGATCACCCGCCCGCTGGACAGCAACCGGATCAAACGGGCATTGAAACGGCTGGCGGAAGCCGCCGATCTGACAATCCGCCACTCCAACATCGCCCTCTCTCCCACCAAACCTCCCATCGCCGCCGAATACGACAAAAAGATCCGGGACTTCGAGTCTGCCGATTTTCCTCTGGAGAAGGTGGCGCTGGAGGTAGGCTTCGGCAGCGGACGGCACCTGCTCTGGCAGGCCAAAGCGCATCCCGATACCCTCTTCATCGGGATCGAGATCCACACTCCGTCGGCCCAGCAGGTCCTCAAGCAGATCGAACTCCAGGGGCTCACGAATATCTGGGTGGTCAACTACGATGCCCGGCTGCTGCTGGAGATGCTTCCTTCCAACCGCCTGGAGGCGATCTATGTCCATTTTCCGGTCCCCTGGGACAAAAAACCCCATCGCCGGGTCATCAGTGAGCGTTTTCTGGAGGAGTCGCTGCGGGCTCTGCGTCCCGGAGGGATCCTGGAGCTGCGTACCGACAGTGACAACTACTACCGCTATGCCCTGGAGGTCTTCAGCACGCCTCCCAAGATCGACTTTCGGGTGGAGAAGAACCGGGAGCTGCCGGTGGTGAGCAAATACGAGGCCAGATGGCGTCGGATGGAGAAAGATATCTATACCCTGACGGTCACCGCCGAGACGCTTTCTCCCGAAAGAAAAAACGACTATAATTTTACATTCGAAAAACCGCTTAATCCGGAGAGAGTGGAACAGTTGCCGCGCAAGGCGGTGGTGGAAGAGGAGTGTTTCGTCCATTTCGGCCCCCGCTATCGTCGGGCAGACGGGCTGGGCGGCGTGATCGAGTGCTCCTTCGGCAGTTTCGACCGGCCCGAGCACAAATACCTGCGCTACGACGAAACGGGGAAGGTGGAGTATTTCCCCGACTCGCCCGTCCGGACCGCCGCCAACGCCAGGGCACACCGACTGATAGGAGCAATGATTCATGGCTAACGTCATCACCGCATCCAAGCTGACCCTCGCCTACGACGGCGGACGCAAAGAGATCATCAAGCATGCCAGCTTTTCGGTCCGCAAAGGGGAGTTCGTCTTCATCACCGGACCCAGCGGAAGCGGAAAATCGACCCTGCTGAAATCCTTCTACGGGGCCCTGCGCCCCAAAGAGGGCAAACTCACCGTTGGCGGCCTGGATATGGCCCGGATCGGCCAGAGCAAGCTCCTGGAACTGCGGACCCATCTGGGGATCATCTTTCAGGACTACAAACTGATCAACGAGTGGACCGTGGAGAAAAATGTAGTCCTGCCGTTGATCATCGCCGGCTACAGCACCGACATCCAGCAGACCCAGGCCAAGAAGCTCCTGCGACACGTCAAACTCACCGAGCAGGCCGATCGCTACCCCCTGGAGCTCAGCGGGGGAGAGCAGCAGCGGGTGGGGGTAGCGCGGGCCCTGTCGAAAAACCCCTTCCTGATCCTGGCCGACGAACCTACGGGAAACCTGGACGAGTACTCCTCCAACGTCATCTGGGACCTGATGGAGAACGCCTGCGATCAGCTGGGCTCCACCGTGGTGGTGGTGACCCACCGGATCCCGACGATCTTCAACATACCCTACCGCCACTTCATCATCGAGAACAAGGGGATCTATGAAGTCCGTTAGAGATCATCTGATGTTCCTGTTGCCGCTCCTGGCGATCCTGCTCGGGATCGAGTTCTTCCTGGTCTTCAACCGGGTCACCCAGAGCTCCGAGGAGAAGCTCCGGGAGTCCTATTCGATCCTGGTCGTCTCCGAAAAAGCGATGAGTCTGAAAGATTTCCGGCGGATCGACCCCCATATCGCCGAGGCGGCTCCCATCCCCAAAGCGAGGATCGCCAAAGAGATCGCCCGGGGAATGAAAAATACCCCCGATCGGGAGATCCTGGCCGCACTGCCCCATTTCTACAACCTCCATCTCGATCGGTATCTGAGCCGGCAAAGCGTCGAGAGGATCCGTCAGAAGCTCCTGGCGGTCAAAGGGATCAAAAAGGTGGAGACCTTCGGAGAGAACCATCGGGCGAAGTACAATCTCTTCCTCTTCCTCAAGATCATTTTCTGGAGCTTTGTCGGGCTCATGGGTCTGGTGAGTATCTTTCTGGTGGTCAAGCAGATGGAGGTGTGGCAGATGGCCCACCGGGAGCGGATGCAGATCATGGAGATCTTTGGGGCCCCGATGCTGCTGCGAAGCGGCGTGCTCTTTCGGATGGGGATTGTGGACGCTCTGCTGGCCACGGTGATTACAGCGGGTATTTTCGCTCTGCTGCGTTATTACTATGCACCCATCAGCGGGATCGAGATCCTGATGGATCGCCAGGCACTGCTTTTTGAGCTCAAGGATGTAGCGATACTGGGAGGGATCGCCCTGTTCATCGTGATCTCGGCGGTGCTGACCGTCGCTGTCAAGAGCCGGGGGCCCCGAGAGTGATGCGCAGGCTCTGGTGGCTGCTCCTGGTCGGAGTGATGGGGCTGCACGCCTCGAAGATCGTCGAAAAGATCCAACACTCCCAGCAGAATCTCCGAAGTACCGAAGCTCAGAAACAGGCGGCCAGCCGCCAGCTCTCCAAACTTGCCGCCTCGATCAAAAGCACCGAAAAAGAGCTGGCGATCGTGCAGAAAAAGCTGGATCGTCTGGCTCAGCAGAAAAAAGAGGGTGAGGCCCAATACGCCGACGCTCTGAAACGGATTCAGGGGCTGGACAAGCAGATCGCGCAGCTCGATCGGGATATCAAAAAGCGTCATGACCGTTTCCTCCGGCTGCTCAGCGATCAGTTCGCCACCATCGTCGCCATGCGTCAGATGAACCGTCGGAGTGAACGGGGCGTGATCCTGGACGAGTATTTCCAACGCTACAAAGCGGCGACAGACCGGGAGCTCAAACGTCTCAAGGAGAGCATCGACCGCAGCCGGAAATCGAAACAGGTGCTGATGCTCTCCCGGGCCAAGCTCAAGCGCAGTATCGCCAAACTGGATGCACTGCGAAACCTCTACAAAATCAAAAAAGAGAAATCCCAGAAACTGCTGAAGAAACTGGCGGCGGAGGAGAAGCTCTATCGTCAGAAACTTCGCACCATCATCAGCCGCCAGAACGCGCTGCGTCAGACCCTGGCCAAACTCAACATTCTGCGAAAAGAGGAGATCGAAGAGGCGAAGCGACGGGAGGCGGAGCGCAAAGCCCAGCTGGAGCGTCGCGCCAAAGAGCTCGAAGCGATGCGGGCCCGAAAGAAGCTGGAGCGTGAGCAGGCCCGTGCCGAGGGACGGGAGGTGGACTACTCCACCGTCAGTCTCCCGGAAGAGGAGAATGTCAAGGTCAAGCAGTACGGCAGCTCCTATCAGCGGGAGCGGGTGACCCGCTACCGGGGACCGCGGACCATCTCTCCGATCCGGGGCGCCCGTCTGGTGAAACGTTTCGGCAACTACGTCGATCCGATCTACAAGATCAAGATCTTCAACGACTCCATCACCCTCAAAGCTCCCCAGAGCGACGCGCCTGTCCGCAATGTCCTCAACGGGAAAGTGGTCTATGTGGGAGAGAACAGCATGCTGGGCAAGGTGGTGATTGTCCAGCACGGCGGCGGCCTGCACACTGTCTATGCCGGGCTCTCCAAGATCTCCCCGATCATCCGTACCGGTACCCGGATCCGCCGGGGCACCGCCGTGGGCAAAGTACGCCGCAAACTGATCTTCCAGGCGACCCAGAATTCGAAACTGATCAATCCGGTGCAGCTGATCCGTCTCTGAGTTGCCATCTGCTTGCAGTCATCATTCGGCAAGGTTTTAACCCTCGCCTAAAAAAAGGCTACAAATCACTATATAAATTGCCATCAATGACTCCTATCCGACCGTTAGCGGAGGAGTGGAGTTGGACATGGGAGCTTTTCACAAGCCATCTTTCGCTATAATCGCGGCAAAATATAGAGGGGGCGTGATGAAGCAGCGCAAGCGGGTACTGGTGAAATTTTCCGGTGAAGCTCTGGCCGGAGAAGAGGGCTACGGGATCGATACCAAGATCCTCAAATTCATCGCCGACGAGATCAAGAAGCTGGTCGATGCCGATATCGAAGTGGCGATCGTCGTGGGTGGCGGCAACATCATCCGGGGGGTCACGGCGGCCCAGGACGGCATCATCAAGCGCACCAGCGGTGACTATATGGGGATGCTGGCCACCGTCATCAACGGCGTGGCGATCCAGGAGGCTCTGGAGAGCATCGGTCTTGAGGCGCGGTTGCAGAGCGCCATCGACATGCACGAGATCGGGGAGAGTTTCATCGTTCGTCGTGCCCGGCGTCACCTGGAAAAAGGACGGGTCGTGGTCTTCGCCGGCGGGACCGGCAACCCCTACTTCACTACCGACACCGCTGCCACACTCCGTGCCAGCGAGATCGAGGCGGATATGCTCATCAAAGCCACCAAGGTCGACGGGGTTTACGACAAGGATCCCATGAAGTTCCCCGACGCCCACAAACTGGACGAGATCAGTTACGACAAGGCGCTCAGCGACCATATCCGGGTCATGGACGACACCGCCATCGCCCTGGCCAAAGAGAACCGGTTGCCCATCGTCGTCTGCAATATGTTCGAACCCGACAATCTCAAGCGGATCATCGAGGGCGATACGTCGCTCTGCTCGATCGTCCACTGAACAAACCCAAGCAAAGGACCCATAAAATGAACAGACTGGAACAGATCACCGCCAAAGCCCTGGAGCGTCTCAACCACGACCGCTACCTCCTGACCAAAGCCGTCGGCAAGCGTGCCGAAGAGCTCAACCGTGGTGCCGCACCGCTGGTAGACATGGATATCAAAAAGCACAAAGCCACCGATATCGCTCTCCACGAGATCGCCGAGGGCAAGCTCCACATCGAAAAAGAGGGCTGAAAGCGAGCCCCGTTTGAACGATTTCCTGGAGCTGGTCAAAAAACTCAAGTCCGTCGATGACGCCGTCGAGCTCCTCGGCCGACAGATCGAGCTCAGCGACCGGATCCGGGACGCCCTGGCTTTCGCCATCGCCGCCCATGAGGGGCAGACCCGCAAGAGCGGCGAACCCTATGTGATCCACCCCATTCTCGTCGCCGCCATCACCGCCTCCATCAGCAACGACGAGACGATGGTGATCTCGGCGCTGCTCCACGATGTGGTGGAGGACACCCCCCATACCATCGAAGAGATCGGCGAGCGTTTTGGCCCCGATGTGCGCCACATCGTCGAGGGACTCACCAAGATCGTCGCCATCCGGGACGAGAAGCTGGTCCCCTCCGACTCCAACGAGAAGCTGATCACCTCCGCTCTGACCTTCCGCAAGATGCTCATCGCCTCCATCGAGGATGTGCGGGTGCTGATCATCAAGCTCTGTGACCGGCTCCACAACATGCTCACCCTCGATGCACTTCCGCCGGCCAAACAGCTGCGGATCTCCGAAGAGACCCTGGTGGTCTACGCCCCCATCGCCCACCGCCTGGGGATCTCCCGGATCAAGAACCTCCTGGAAGATCTGAGTTTCCGCTACATCTACCCCAACGACTACCGGAAGATCGACGAGTACATCAGGGCCAACCACCAAAGCCTCCATATCCGGCTCAACTCTTTCATCGGCAAGGTCAAGAACGCCCTCTGTATGCAGGGGTTCCACCGGGACGATTTCGAGGTGATCGGCCGGGTCAAACACTACTACTCCATCTACCTCAAGATGCACCGCAAAGGGATCGGGATCGACGAGGTCCTGGACCTGCTGGCGGTACGGGTGATCGTGAAAGAGCCCATCGAGTGCTACAAGGCTCTGGGGGCACTGCACCTGAGCTTCACGCCGCTGATCTCCCGTTTCAAGGACTACATCGCTCTCCCCAAGGACAACGGCTATCAGACCATCCATACCACCCTGTTCGATGACGAGAACATCGTCGAAGCCCAGATCCGGACCGAGCGGATGCACCACCTGGCGGAGTATGGGATCGCAGCGCATTGGAAGTACAAAGAAGGGGAAAAAGAAGGTGACGAGAGCGGTGTGAAACTTGAGTGGCTCAAAAGCCTTCCCTATCAGGACGACTCCATCGAAGAGTTCTACGAGCTGGCGAAGAACGATCTCTTCAGCGAGGACATCGTGGTCTTCTCCCCCAAGGGGGACTACTTCACCCTCCCCAAGGATTCGGTGGCGCTGGACTTCGCCTATGCGGTCCACTCGGAGATCGGGGACCGGGCCACCACTGCCATCATCAACAAAGAACGGGCCTCCCTCCTGACGATCCTCAAAAACGGTGATATCGTCCGGATCGTCACCCAGGATGAGCCGATCCTCCACTGCTCCTGGATCGATACGGTGAAGACCTCCAAGGCAAAAGAGGGTATCCGCTCCAACTGTCGGGCACGGACCCGGGAGGTCAACGAACTGACCGGCTACAATATCCTCGCCACGATCTTCGATCGGACACCGGCAGAGATCCGTCGGATCCTTGAGGAGGCGGACGCTGCCGGAGGGATCCAGCGGGTTCCGCTGCAACTCGATGTCCTGAGGGAAAAGATCCACCGTATCTCCCGCCAGGCGAGGATTCGGGAGGTGCGTTTCTGGGAAGTTCTCAAACGGGGGTACAAAAAGCCCTTTATCAAAGAGATCGATCATCTGAGTTTTTATGTCAATAAGCCTCTGGACCGGGTGGAATTCGACTTCTGCTGCCATCCCAAAGCCGGGGACGATATCGTAGCCTTCTATAAGGAAAACCGGGCTATTATTCACCATAAACTCTGCCGCAAGGCCTACGGAATGATCCAGGCCGGCGAACCGATGCTCTTCGTTCGGTGGCGGGGAAGCAAACTGGCCCGATACCGGCTCATCGTTGCGCTGCAGAACCAGAAAGGGATCCTGGCGAAACTCCTGACGAAACTCTCCCAGATCGGGCTCAACGTCACGAGTATCGAACTGGGGATCTACAGCAGCGACAGCGCCGAATACTGCCGGATCGAAGTGGAGTCGGAACGGGCCGACAAAAAGGCGATCGCCCAGGCGGTCTCCCGTCAGTTCAAACTGGTGGAGATCGTGGCACTGGACGATGCCTACAACCACAAATAAACCCTGCGAGGAGAAGGAATGCCCGTCATCAAGGCTATGCGAGAGATCGAGCGGGGGACCGCCGAGATCATCGACCGGGAGCGTATCGAGACCCTGGTGCGCAACTACTACGAAAAGGGAGAGCCCTACCGGGTGAAGCTGGGACTGGACCCCACCGCTCCCGACCTCCATCTCGGTCACACTGTCATCCTACAGAAACTGGCGGCTTTCCAACAGCAGGGGGCCATCGTTCAGCTCCTGATCGGAGATTTCACCGCCATGATCGGTGATCCCACCGGCAAGAGCGAGACCCGCAAGGTCCTGGACCGGGAGACGGTCAGGCGAAATGCCGAGACCTATCAGGAGCAGGCCTTCAAGATCCTCGACCCCGAGAAGACGGAGCTGATGTTCAACTCCACCTGGCTGGATGCCCTGGGAGCCGACGGTCTGATCCAGCTGACCACCCAGTACAACGTGGCGCGGATGCTGGAGCGCGACGACTTCGAAAAGCGTTACAAAAGCGGCCAGAGCATCGCCATCAGCGAGTTCCTCTATCCGCTGCTGCAGGGGTACG
>JALWZI010000057.1 GCA_027002755.1 Campylobacteraceae bacterium
TGTTCCCGCAGCTCTTCGAAACTGTTGCAGATCCCCAGGACGAAAAAGCTGTGCAGGGTCACCCCCCCGATGTTGACGGCACTCACTCCGGTCGAACCCAGAGCCACGACCCCCCGCTCCTGCTCCCGGTAGGCTTCGATGATCCTGTTGGTCATCCAGCTCTTGCCGGTCCCCGCCGCCCCGGTGAGGAAGAGATGGCCCCGTTCCAGCATCTGCAGAAGATCGTCGACGGTGGGATCGCTCACAGCAGGCTCCTTGGGGAAATTTCGGGGAGTATAGCATAGGGAATTAGGAATTAGGAATTAGGAATTAGGAATTAGGAATTTTATCTATTGAAGAAAAATTATCAAGCCCGCTTAGCACTTAGCACTACCCACTGATCGCTCAACACCCAACACTCTCAATGAGCGGTAATCGTACAGTTACTCTCCTGACATACTACGTCCGCATCCAGAATGAAAGCCCGTTTCTGAATCTTCTCCGGCAGGGAGAACCAGGCATCGCTGGAGATGCTGCCGTGTTTGCAGGTGAAGAGGATCGGGCCTTTGGGTGGGAGTTTGGAGAGATCCAGAGTCATGGCCTCTTCGTCGAAGGGGAGATTTTCCGCCCGCGGCAGGTGCCCTTTGGCGAACTGGGAGGCTTTGCGCACATCGATCAGATGCAGGCCGTTGGGGAAGGTCCCTTTGAGGAGCAGCGGGGCGATCCAGCGGGCGTCGATCCGGCTCTCGTCCTCCGGGTCCAGATAGAGCGCGGTCCCCTCCACCGCGACCGGATCGGCTTTGGGGCGGTAGTTGTCGCCGCAGTCACAGGGTTTCGGAGCTCCCATGACAGGGAGATTGTGGCGTTTCCATTCGGGATACCCCCCCTCATAGACCATCACCTCCCGATACCCTGCCCTGACCAGGCGATCGGCCAGTTTCTCGGCCAGCCCGCATTGGGGGCCGTCGCAGAAGAGCACCATCGGAGCCGCTTTGTCGGCGGGGAGCCATTTGAGCATCCGTTTGAAACGACGGATCGGGACATTCACTGCACGCATGATCGTCCCCTCACGGTAACGCGGAAAGCTTCGGGCATCGATGAAGAGGGCCGCATAGGCATCGTAGCGTGCCTTGGCCTCTTTGAGATCGATGCGCTTCCAGGCGGAAGCTGCAAGTCCGTAAGGCAGCAGCAGAGCGATCAGTATGAAGATCCGCCATCGCGTTCCAACCATAGATTCCTCCTCTTTCGATCCCTATGATAAAGTCTCCCCATTCCAAACCCGATCCAAACTCCGGGGTTCCAAATGCCTGGGATATCCCGACGAGTCATCCGCTTATCCTATCATTTGGAAAGCGGATCGCTCTTGACCTTCCTCATTATTTCGGCGATTTTTTTCCGGTCGGGTGACTCCCCTCCCCCACCGTAGAGCCGCATTTCCAGCTGCCTCAAATAGGGGCGAAGTTCGGGGCGGTCGCTGTAGGGAAGCAGCAGCCGATAGAGGGCTTCATCATCAGAGGCTTTGAGGATCGCCCGGCTCAGTTCACTCTGCCGTTTGCGGCGACTTAGAAATTTTGCCAGGAGCCAAAAGAAGAAGCCTCCCAATACAAATCCCCCTGCAAAAATCGCCAGACGCAGCCGATTCTCCCGCTCCCGGGCTGGATTTTTGACCTCGATGGCAAGCGGAGGGGTCTGTAGAACCTCCGGCAGCTCCGTCTGGAGGTTAAAATAGCGAAAACGAAGGGAGGGAACGGTGTAGTCCCCTTCTGCCAACACCGTAAAGCGCTGGACGTATTTGCTGCGATACTTCCCCTCCCCCAGCCAGCGGGTCGTCACCTTGGGTTTGGAAGGGTAGACGATGGCTTCGGGAATCTTCAGATCGAAGGGAGGAATATAGCGGGCGTTGCCGATACCGGCGATATGCAGTTCCAGATGGACGGGGCGGTTGGCCAGAGTGCGGTTGGCATCACTTACCAGTCGCATCCTGTAGTCTCCCACCACCTTGAGTGCCCCCGGCACCTCCCGTACCGCGATCTTCGCCGGTTTCGTCCGATAGGTGTGGGTGATGTAACGGTAGTTTTTTTTATCCTGATAGGCCAGTTCGATCTTCTGGGATGAGATCGTAAGGGTGCCCGGCTCCGTAGGCGTCAACAGGTAGCGGAACACCTGCACGACTTTGCCCTCCTCTTTCTCCGGGGCACTGACGTTGAGCTCCTCCACCTCGAAAGCCTTGAGCCCCGCAGGTTTGAACTGAACGCTGTCCACCTTCATCGTCTGCGGATAGCTGAGGGTGAAGCGGGCCAAAACCGGCTCACCCAGCCAAGCCTTGTTTTGTGAAAG